>JAKARU010000154.1 GCA_021819225.1 Thermoplasmata archaeon | reverse complement strand
CGGGTCTCTTCCCGGTTCATAGTTCCAGTCAATCATCACCATATCAGTTGACCCGTTTCTAATCAAAACCTGACTGGAGCCCAATAGGATGCCTGATTACCCCATGTCCCCGTAAGTTCTGAATTGGATAAAACTATTTAACAGTGACTCTGCGTTCACTGTAGTGCATTTAGGTTTTACGATTTATCTTACAGTGGATAATCATATTGAGGCGCTTCCAATGAGTGAGAAAACTTAAGAAACTTAGAACAATGTAATTTCATGAAGGTAAGTTTAGGTTTTTCTTACATACTCACTTTTACAGGATCAATAATAAGCATGGTTTCAGGAGTTTTTCTGGCACTGATCATATTTATTGTTGGCCTCGATCCAGGATCAGAAAAAGCACTCAACTTCCTCAAACCCATTGAGATAAACCCCTATGCTGCCCTTGCTGTGATAGCACTCAGCTTCATTGTAATCATTTTCTGTTATTATGGCAAGGGAAAGGGTTTCTACGGGATAGGAGTTCTTGCAGTAGTCTTTAGCATTATAATTCTGGCCATAAGAGGTGGGTTTTACATTGGGCCTCTATTTTCAATCGTGGGAGGATTCCTTGTTTACAAGAACGAGAAAGTTGTAAACTCAAGAAAGGAAGAAATACTTGAAGAAGAAATAATAGGGAAAATCTAGAACTTAAACTACAAACCGTAGAAATTTAGGTAAATCGCGTCATTCTTTTAAAACAATCACTAAAATTAAAATATTTAAAAATAAAAAAGAGGTGAAATCAGGATTTATTAGCCCTTCTCTGCCTTTTCAGTCTTCTAATTCTCTTCTTTTTCCATTTCCATCGCATGTTTCCTCTCTTTTTCCAATCTCTTGAACTTCGTTTCAATATTTCACCTCAATCGTGAGACAATACTTATTTTGCCCACATAAAGTATAAGGATATTAAGACTTCTTATAAATATTTATTTTGTGAACCTTTATTTATTCTATTACATTCTGATTTTATGCCTGAAGACATTCAAAAATATATCAAGGACATGATGAACACCCTTCCATCTGAAGAAATGTATCTGGAGGCTGTACGTGACATTGTAAAAGACCTCATAAAGGAATACATCAGGAAGAAACTTAATGAAGACCCTGAACTTAAGAAAGAACTTGCTAAGGTTATAGAAGGGTACCTTGAAGCCAAGATCAAGGAATACGACTCCATGGCCAAGATGGCCAAGATTACAGCAAAGATAGGATTCATGAGTGCACCACAGTCCTTAAGAGATACAGCGACCAAGGATATCGTAGATACTTTCAGAAAGGAAATAGAGGAAATTATTCTGAGAACGCTTTAGGAAGAAAATTTTTCTTTATGACTGTTTTTGAATTCAGGTCAAATAGCGTGGCTATGCATGGATCCGGAGAATAGTTCATCATTTTCTGGTATTCAGTCTGGGATTGCCATGTTGATGAATTCACGTATCTTACACCCTTGTAATTTCCAAGATAGTGACCGTGAATATGTCCTGTGATAAAAATATCAGGAACGTCCCTGAAGATATGAGGATCGAACTGGTTGGGGACTATTGGCGTCCTGCCACCATAAACAGGACCCATATACCTTCTTTTCAGCATCAGTTCTATTGCCTTTCCCACACTGTCAAAGTTACCCCCTGGAATCAATTCGATGAGATCATTGAGTGACATCCCGTGATAAAGAGTTATCAACTTCTTCTTGATCCTCAGGTTATAGGGATTGGGCAGGAACCTGACATTTCCTGTGAACATCTGCCTGATCGCCGGATTCAACTCGGGCTGAGGCTCTGCTAATCTCACAGTATCGTGGTTCCCCGGCATGATATAAACATTTATGTCTGATGGTATTTGATTCACGAAATCAGCCAGGTATTCATACTGTTCCTTTGGATTTATGATTTCAAGATCATTTTCCTGGTTTGGATAAACACCGATACCATCCACCACGTCTCCACTCAGTATGAGGTGTTTTAAATTTGCAGCCTCATCGCCTGATGACTTGATCCACTTGAGGAAACTGGTGAAACCGTCCTTTATGAAAGTCTTGCTACCCACATGAATATCAGATATGGAACATACATATTCTGGTGGTAATCCTGTATCATCAATTAGTCTTTCTGGAACATCCGGTCTTATCAATTCGTTTGCAAAAACCACTGGTTCAGAGTTTTCCCTGTCATTGTTTGCCCTGGGTCTGCTTCCAATAACACCAACTACCTCGTCGTTGAGAAGCAGCTCCTGGGACATTGGGTTCTTCTTCAGGATTATTACGTCTATGTAAGATTCAGTGTCTTCTATCCTGAATTTCTTATGGCCGTTTCTGGTCTCAGTAACATTACTGATCATTCCTACTATCTTCACTTCCCTTGAATCCCTTTCCCTTACCGAAGAAATGGAATCAACCTGCCTCAACTTTCCGGCATTCACTATGATGCTCTTCAGAGTTTCATACCTGTTCACAAACATCTTCCTGAAATCCTCAACGGAGCTGTTTGCCTTGATATCGTTCACGTCTATTTCCCTTATGGCCGATGGATTCTTCTCCTGATTACCTCCAATAAGGTTCAACACATTTTCCCTTCCGATTATGCCTGATTTGATTGTTTCATTATCTATTAGGTGAGTTATCATTGTGCCAAGGGATTTTTCCATTATAATCTGTAAGGCCGCAGGTTCCACTATCATACCTCTAGAATTGAAGAATTCAAGGATCTTGTTCCTGTCCGTGAAAATTCCTGAGACCATAATAACAATATTTCACTGTCTTATAAAGGGATTTCCGTCTTCCCATTTCCACATACCATGAAGTTGTTTTAAGATGTAGTTAGTAATACTGGGACAAAACTGTGGAAGAAAATGAGCAGGAGAAATGACATTATTCTGTTTGTAGTTATGGTTTCATTCTGGGCCCTGAACTTTATTCTCGTTAAATTTGCATTGAATTATGTTAACTCTTTCACTCTCCTATTCTACAGGATCCTTATTTCACTTTTGGGCATATTGATTATATTCAACAGGAAGCTGAGGTTCAGGATAAGAAGGGAAGAAATTCTCCCACTTTTTATTCTTTCCATGCTGAATGTGTTCATCTTCATGGAACTCTGGTTCATAGCTGAAACTTCAATTTCCTCTTCCCTCTCTGCAATTCTCATTTATACATATCCTGTAATCTCAACGTTGTTCTCCATCATATTCCTGAAGGAATCCTATAACAGGCATGTACTTTTAGGCATCCTGCTGGGGTTTGCAGGTGTTACAGTAATATTTTTCCATGGATTGATCTCAGGCATTGGAATAGGTGTTGTAATAGCATTCCTGGCATCAGTCAGCTGGGCAACGGGCACCATATACTACAAGAAATATTTAGGGAAGATAGATAGGGAAACCACAAATTTCTATCAGTTTGCCTTTGCCATTGTCCCTTCCCTGCTTGTAGCAGGAGCATTTCAACCAAACATAACGATTTTCGAACCCAATGCAGTATTCCTGGTAATAGTTCTCATAATAGGATTTCCCGGAACTGCCATAGCATATTATGCCTTCCTTCACCTGAATAGGGAATACAGGGTTTCCACAATTTCATCCTTCCTATTCCTTGTTCCTGCACTTTCTGTAATCCTGAGTTTTGTCATACTGGATGAGGTACCTTCAATTTATGAGATGGGGGGCCTGTTACTGGTAAGCGTTGGGATTATATTTTCAGCCAAGGGGAGCAGAAAATAGCAATTTTATTAAGAAAAAGATTTTATAAAATTTGTGGTTGTAACTA
>JAKARU010000153.1 GCA_021819225.1 Thermoplasmata archaeon | reverse complement strand
ACCGGCAACAAATAATGCAGTGATGAAGACCTATTATCCTTATCATGCTACCCCTATGGGCATCAAGCAGTCAGGCGTACCCATAGGCGCATCTACTGCAGCAATACTCCTACCATTGATTTCCATTAGATATGGCTTTTTTGCCCCATTCATAATACTGGCTGTAATAGCTTTCATCTTCTTCGTGTTCATAAAAGGTGAAAAGCATGAAAATACAAATCCCATAGACTTCAAGGGTTATCTGAAGGAGATCAGGGGTGCATTTGGCAATGGACGATTCATTGCCATAAATGTTCTCGTCGCTGCAATGTCATGGGGACAGCAATCCCTACTTACATATGCTGTTCTATTTACGAGTTCCATCGGATTCAAGTTATTCACTGCGGAAATCCTCCTGGCAAGCATTCTCGTGGGTTCATTCATAGGCAGGATATTCTGGTCTTCCATGAGCAGCAGACTGTTTCCAAACAGGAGGGTCCTGTCCCTGATCACTGTAATGCTCCTCTCATCACTTTTCTTCTTCATTTACTCTTTTCTGACATTAGATTTCTATCTGGCAATAGTAATGTCCTTCCTTCTCGGCCTGACTGCCATTGGATGGAATGGCGTTTATATAACAGTGATATCAGAGATAGCACCGAAAGGAAAGATCGGTCTATACAGTGGCCTGGGCTTGCTAATAATTTCATTTGGAACAATCCTTGGTACTCCATTTTCCGGTTATATAAGCGATTACACCCATAATTACTCAACAATTTGGCAGATTCTGGCAGCGGGTATTTTTGTTGTAAGTATCATCCTGTTCATTCTATCCAGAAAGATACTTGAAGGAAGGGAGAAACAGGAAAGCGAAATCACCACAGTAATGAAGTAGGTCACTTTATTATTTGCTCGAATTCATGCAGGCAATATATAGGCTGGGTACATTTATAATTTCATTAAGCATGTTTACAGGATAATCATGGAAAATATAATGGATATTGCAAGGAATCTTGGAATTGATCAGGAATACATAGAGAATTACGGAAAATACATGGCAAAGATCAGCCTGAAGGCACTGGATAAGGGAAACACAAAGGGCAAGCTGATTCTCGTTACTGCAATGACACCTACAAAATATGGCGAAGGAAAGACAACAAATACAATAGGTCTCTCCCAGGCATTCAGGAAACTTGGAAAGAAGGTTTCGATCAGCATCAGGGAGCCTTCAATGGGACCCTGCTTCGGCGTTAAGGGAGGGGCAACAGGGGGTGGGAAATCAAAGGTTGAGCCTTCAGATAAGATCAATCTTTTATTCACAGGAGATTTTCCTGCAATCACCGGCGCACATAATCTTCTTTCATCAATGATACAGAATCATATCTATCATGGGAACCAGTTGAGGATTGATCCAGAAAAGATAACCTTTCCAAGGACAATAGACATGAATGACAGATCTCTGAGGGACATGATCCTGAATGCGGGTGGAAGGGAGAATGGGCCGCTCACAAGAGACAGTTTCGTTATAACTCCAGCATCGGAAATAATGGCAATTATGGGATTCTCAATGGGGTATGATGATCTTGTACGGAGACTGTCGAAAATTCTTGTTGGTTACGACTTTGATGGAAAGCCAGTATATTCAGGAGATTTGAAGGTTGAAGGTGCAATGGCAGCAATCCTATCGGACGCAATCAAGCCAAACCTTGTCCAGACAACGGAAGGTGTACCTGCTTTCATCCACACAGGACCATTCGGGAATATAGCCCATGGAACTTCAAGCATTCTTGCAGCGAAAATGGCACTGAACTACAGTGATTACGTTATAACAGAAGCAGGATTTGGCTCTGATCTTGGTGCAGAGAAATTTATCAACATGGTATCAAGAATTGGAAATCTTGAGATATCTGCTGTTGTTATTGTTGCAACTATCAGGGCGATGAAGCTCCTGGGTGGAAGTGAGGATATGGATAGTATTGCTAAGGGTTTCATGAACCTGAAGCGTCACTATGATAATATCACAAACTTCGGGTTTCATCCTGTAGTTGCAATAAACAGGTTTGCCTCTGATACGGATGAGGAGATACAGTTCCTTGATGATCTCCTGAAAAAGAACGGCATGGATTACCAGCTATCTGAAGTCTTCACGAAGGGAGGTGATGGTGCTATTACCCTGGCTAAGACTGTGCTTGAGAAATGCGAGCAGAAGAACAGCGGCATCAGGTATACCTATAATTTCAACGATGCCATAAGAAGCAAGGTTGAGTCTATTGGTATGAATATTTATGGTGTGAAGGAGGTTGAATTTTCCAGGAAAGCGTTATCAGACATGAAGAGAATGGAAAAGAATGGATATGCTGGTCTTCCCATCTGCATGGCAAAAAGCCAGTATTCCCTGAGTGGTAATTCCCCTGGAAATGATGATAACATACTCAAGGTTACTTCAGCTTCAGTAAGTTCAGGTGCAGGATTCATTGTTGTATATTCAGGTGACATAATGACCATGCCAGGGTTGCCAAAGGAACCTGCTGCATGCAACATCCACATTGATGGAGAAGGGAATATATACAACCTGGAATAGGTTATTTATAGAATTCAAACTACATAAACCTATTTTTCACTTCGATCATTTAAAAAACGTGTATGACGATGCAGGATAATGCAGAAAATGAAGATTGGAAACAGCAAACTCGAGGCAACAAGGGTGGGTCTTGGATGCTGGCAGGCCGGCCTGAGAGGATGGGGAGAAGACTACGGAGACAACGACGTAATAGACGCGATTAAATTCTATGTTGAGAATGGTGGAAATTATCTCGATACTGCAGAGATCTATGGAATGGGCCATTCTGAGGAACTCATAAGACAGGCATTATCAGAGATTCCAAGAAACAGGTATATAATTGCAACAAAAGTGAACCCGCCACATGTTAAGAATTATAAGACGATGGAAAGAAGCGTGAAGGGTAGCCTGGAAAGACTTGGTATTGATAAGATCGATCTGTACCAGCTGCACTGGTACGAGCCATATGTTCCAGTTTCAGAGATCATGCACTCAATGGAGAGGCTGAAAAGTGAAGGAATGATCGATCAGATAGGTGTCTGCAACCTTTCAAAGCCTGTTCTCAAGGATGCAGTGGATAGCATGAAGGATTATTCAATTGTGTCTAACCAGATGGAGTACAGCATTCTTGAAAGAAACATAGAAAGGGAACTTGTACCATATATGAAAAAGGAAAATATCACCCTGATTCCATACAGCCCTCTCGCAAAAGGTCTGTTGACCGGTAAATATAACAGTGGAGCCATACCACAGGATAATATCAGGAAGGGTGATGAGCTTTTCAACAACCCTGAAAACAGGAAGATTATGAAACCTGTACTGGATGAACTGGGCAAGATGGCTGAAGAAAAGAAATGCTCAATGGCACAGCTATCCCTTGCCTATCTGCTTCACAAGAATTGCCTCATAATACCAGGGGCCAAGAACAGGACACAGGTAGAATCCAATATGGGTGCAGATTCAGTCAAGTTATCGAAGGAAGATATGGAGAGAATTGACAGGATATCAAGTGTGGAATTCATATACGCCTGAATTAAAATTCTTCTTAACATTTAATATAAAAGTAATACAAAAACTATCTTCCAATAGGTAGTTTCATTGTTGATATTCAAAAATAAAAATAAATGCTGTTTTTTTCTAAAATATATAAATTAAAAATTAATTTAATTGACTACCACACCGACATTAGGAGTGAACACTTTTGAGTTTATGTTCAAATCCTGTGTCAGGTTGAAGTCAATTACCATGTTTACATC
>JAKARU010000152.1 GCA_021819225.1 Thermoplasmata archaeon | reverse complement strand
GGAAAGATTCGTATGCAGTATTTTCTGGAAAGGAGGTTTATGACTTATCCGATTTCCTCAATGGGAATAAACTATCCATATTTGATTTTAACAGTAAAATTTTTAAAGATCACATTTCAGAGTTTCCCCAGGTGAAGGGAGATTACGATCTGCTTGTTCCATTGAAGGAGATTAATCAGGTGAGAGATTTTTATGCCTTTGAGGAACATGTGAAGAACTCGAGAAAGAATCGTGGGCTAGAAATGAATCCATTTTGGTATGAGATCCCCATATATTATTATACAAACAAGGAGGCTCTCATCTCAGGCGGCAAAAAAATAGCAAAGCCTGATTTTACCAGGCAACTGGACCTTGAAGTTGAAATTGGGATTATAATAGGAAAAGATGGTAAGAATATAAAAAGTGATCAGGCGCTGGAATATGTCTATGGATTGACCCTCATGAATGACTGGAGTGCACGTGACCTCTGGAGGAAAGAGGCAACACTTAATCTTGGACCATCCAAATCCAAAGATTTTGCTACAAGCGTCGGCCCATATATAACCACAAAGGATGAAATCATGGATAGATGGAATGGCAGGACTTTTGATATCAGGGTGGATTCAAGCATAAACGGACAACCATTTTCCAGTTCAAATATGAATGACATGTATTTCAGCATTGGCAAATTAATAGAATACTGCTCAATGGATAGCTACCTGAAGAGAGGGGATATCCTGATGACGGGAACCATGGCTGGTGGATGCCTGTTCGAGAAAGATGATCCAGAAACCAGATGGCTGCAGAAGGGTGATGTGGTGGAAATAAGATCTGAAACTTTAGGAATTTTAAAAAATGAGGTGTGTTAAGATGGTTTTTTACGTAAAACAGGGAATTATGCCTGAGACAAGGCATACATATGATGATGAGAATAAGCTGAGAAGAGAGGAGTTGTTTGGGGAGGAAAGCTTCGATGGGCCATACAGTCTCCTGTACCATATACACGAACCTACGAGGGTCAGGAAATTCACTGCTAAGGAAATTCAGAAAGAGCAAATAGATGATGTTCCCTATTCGCACAGACATCTGAAAACATCAGATCTTCCAAGAAATGGTACGATTATAGATGGGAAAGTTACGATTCTCATGAATGACAGGGTTAAGGTTCAGATACTCAAACCTGAAAGAAATACTGACGATTTTTACAGGAATGGTATATACGATATGCTTCTGTTTGTGCACAAAGGCAATGGGAATTTAATATCAATCCTTGGGGATATACAATTCGGGCCAGGAGATTATATTTACATACCAAAGGGGCTCACATTCAAATTAGACTGCTCGCCAGAATCTTATTTTCTCATATTCCAATCAAAGGACGACCTAACCCTCCCAAGGAGATATCTGAATCTTTACGGTCAGATCAAGGAAGGTTCTCCCTACTATACAAGAAATATAAGAGTTCCAAAACTTCAGAAACCAAGGGATGAAACAGGAAACTTTAGGGTTTTTGTTGAACTTGATGATAATTTAGTCATTGAGGAACGGGATCACAATCCACTTGACGTTGAAGGATGGGATGGCTATTTATATCCCTATGCCATAAATACAGATGCAATGGCACCCATAGTAGGCAAGATCCATATGCCCCCACCTGTTCACGAAACATTCTCCTCGAAGTCCATGATGGTTGGCACTTTCCTTCCGAGAAAATTTGATTTTCATCCAAAGAGCATACCGATTTCATATTACCACAACAATATAGATGTTGATGAATTCCTCTTCTATTCTTCTGGCAACTTCATGAGCAGAAAAGGCATAGAACCAGGTTCCGTAACACTTCATGTAAGGGGAATAATTCATGGACCGCAACCAGGTGCAGTAGAGAAAGCAATAGGAAAGGAAGGGACTGATGAAATTGCAGTCATGATTGAAACCTATGATCACCTGTTCCTCACTACAAAGGGAAAGGAAATTGAAGATCCAGAATATTCCAGATCGTGGTACCAGTGATAGAAGAATTTAATTATGTTCCACTGAACAGGGTAACGTATGGTAAAGGGTCAGTTTCAAACATAAATTCTATTTTAACCCAGACCAGGAAGAAAAGATTACTCATAATAACTGGTAACTCAGTTTCAAAAACACGGGGATTCAATAAGATTCTGAATATTCTTGGAATTGATTATTTCATCATGAACCAGATAACACAGCATTCCCCCATGGAAGAAATTGAACATGCAGTGGAAGTTTACAGGAACAATCACTGCGATTCAATACTTTCAGTTGGAGGGGGGAGTGTTACCGATGCAGCAAAAGTGGTGAAGTATTACTATGATCTTGAAACGCTTCACATTGCAGTTCCAACAACACTGTCTGCATCTGAATTTTCACATATCGCGGGTTATACCATTGGGGGTGAGAAGGACGGTATCAGAGACAAGAAGATAACCCCACAGGAGGTAATACTCGATCCGGAAATGACTGTTGAGACGCCTGAAAGATTATGGAGATCTACGGGCGTAAGATCTATGGATCACTGTGTTGAGAGCATCATACAGCCAAATCTACTGGAAATTTCAAGAACTGCTGCGCTGAAAGGCGTACGGCTGCTGTTTGATAATTTGGAGTCTAACGATCTTGAGTCACGATTGAAATGCCAGATAGCTTCATGGTACTCTTACTGGCAGGTCTACGACTCTCCCATGGGGATAAGCCACAACATAGGCAAGGTTGTTGGATCAAAGTTTGAAATTCCTCACGGAATAACATCCTGCATAACGTTGCCTGCAGTCATGAAACATTATTCAGTTCTTTTCCCTGAAGCAATGAGAGAGATTGCTTCCACCATATCTGGAAAAAATGTCGTGGATGAGGACCCAGAAAACGCTTACTTTCTGGTAAAGGAATTCATAGCTTCCCTGGGATTTAATGAAACTCTATCAAAATATGGGGTAGAGGAGAAGGATGCAGATAATATCTACTCAAAAATAAAGAATAGAGAACCATGGCACCTTGAACTGATCAGGGAACTGATCAGAGAAACCTGATCTCTTTCATACCACTGCTTTCCTTCAATTCCCGCGTCATTCTTATGGAACCTGATGAAAACAGTAATATTTCCATTAATGGTTTTGCCTTCCCGCTGAAAAGATGCCCTCCATAGGTCAAATGATCAGGCCCTGATGCGTTAATATGAATGTGCATCTTCGGGTCTCCTTCTGTTATGCTTCCTGAAAATGATGTTATTTCCATTGGCGGATTGAATATTTCCCTTTCATATGTCTTTCCTCTCAGATAGCCAATCTCCAGCTCTACCCCAGCCCCTATTCCTGACACTATGAAGCCATTTTTTATATTTTCATTGACAAGCACCTGTTCCAGTGATTTTATTATATCTTCTCCTTCATCCAGCTTTACTATGACGAAGTTTCCATCTTTTCTATGTTGCATATTATAGTATGTTTTACGAATATTAAATCTATTGTGGATATTAGTCAAATTTCAACTAATCTTACAATCCAGTTCAAGGAAGTTAAACAGAATACGACGAAATAGACCAGGGAACATGTCATCTATTTCACAGTGAGCTTTCTATTTCAAAAGTTGTCAGCGATATCTTTATGAGTTTCAATTCTAATTCATCCAGTGATATTTCATCCACTGCTTCATCTCAACAAATCTTGAGACTCCATGCTATATGATGCAATAAACAGTCAAATTTGTTTATATATTTATCACATGCCAATGGAACAGGATTGGATAGAGAAGATTATTCATTACACCTGTTATCCAATATTAATGAACAGGATGCCTC
>JAKARU010000151.1 GCA_021819225.1 Thermoplasmata archaeon | reverse complement strand
CCTCGCCCAGAAATCCCCTGACAACACGTTGACCTGTTATGTTTTCCTGAAGCCTTTCGTTCATTATGCCGTAATGATCCCTGATGCTTCTCCAGTGTCCCCTCTGTTTTCTTTGAAATGTTATGCCGAGGTAGATAAGGGCAGGAACAACTGCAAGAAATATAAGAGAATAGATGATATCTAAAGTGACTAGAAAGTAAAAAGCTATTCCTATCAGGAATATTGTAGGTATAAGCTGAGAGAGAAGGGCCATCACAAAATTCCTGGTCGCCTCAATATCCATTGTGGATCTTGAGAGTAAATTACCTGACGTTTCGTTCTCAAAGAATGGAAATTTCTTGCTTAGAAGATGATGAAACATCTCCTTTCTTAAAGAATACGCATACCGTTGAGAGAGATACATGGAACCATAGTTGATGACGAACTGTGCTACGGCACTGATTGCTGAAACGCCAATTATCAGAAGAGAAAAATATTCAACTTTTGCCAGTGATAAGTCTTGGACAGCTGTTACAGCGTCTCCAAAAAATATTGGGACAAATAACCTGAAGATAGCAGAAATTGCTCCAATCGCGGATACTATAACAATGTATTTTCTTTCCTTCTTCAGATACTGTGCTGCAAAGGTGAGGGGCAGGAAGACAGAAAGAAATTTGTTTGCCTTAATCTTATGTTCCCCCTAAAAAAAGCTGGACGCAATTTCCAATATGTACAGGCTGGTCGAATTTTGTTTATTCAATTTTAGGATAAATACCATAATTGCCTGAATCTCTAACGATCACAATAATCTTTTGTTAGAATGAAAATCAAAAAATAGTCTGATTGAATGTCAAAATTAAACAAGTCAACTACCACACTGCATATAGGTGTTGGTTGCTGCTAATCCCATATGCTCTTACGAAAGTTTCCATGACATAACGATTGACTTCCTGACGGCAGACTAAAACACAGAGTTCACCGAGAATTCGGATGGTTGTTGGGGATTCAGATTCACATTAAAAACACATGATCTGCATCAAGCAGGGAACGGTAGCTCTCACCAACTTATCTCTTTAATCTGCGATGATAACATATGCATTCCTGGGGATCAAGGCGTTGATTCCCAGACTGGATGATATCCTGTGAACCTTATCAAAGTCCAGTGATCCGCGCACCTCCAGTGCTCTCACATCACTGGTTGATATCTTCCGCACCACAGAGATGTTCATCTCCTTGCCCACGTATCTTATGAACTCTTGTTTCACCTTGCCGTCCATCCCCTTATTACGTGCCTCAGCGAAACATGTTAAGGATTTTGTCTTGATTTTCCTCATGAACGTCCTAGTGTATAGTTATACACTGCACAGCATTTACATGTTTCTGTGTATCCTTGATAATTAAGATCGGGGGAATGTAGTGAGTAAGAGTGGTCAAAGATGTGAGTTACCAAATCAGTCGGCGAAAATAAGGTTTGTCTCATTCGTTAACAGTTTGACCATTATTCCATTTGATAGAACCATATTAAGAGTTGAAACTTCTATGAAGAAATTGCCCCTGTACCCTATTATAAAACTCTGATAAGTAGTATTGCTACCGAAAGTATATGTATTGTTGGCATAGTACCATGTAACATTATTGCTAACCTCAGAACGATGGAAAGACGGACCTATCGAACCGCTGTTCATAGTGTGATTGAAAAATGCGATAGCATAAGAATCATTTATAAAACCTATGGCACTAATGGCGACTGAATAAGAACTAATAGCCTCTTCAGCAAGTGCTTCTACCGAGAATAATTTAAACCCCGCGGGTGAACTTACACTAGTTGAGTAAAAAGAGACCCCGTCGTGCTTAATCAAAGAGCCATTCACTAAATCTGAGTTTGTGTAGTTATTTCCGCAACTGAATTTCCATTGATAACCCGTAATATTATCAACATCTGAAACAGATAATAATGGGAGATTAGGCCGTCTGGAAAGGTTGTTGAGTGTGTATACTCCAACAACTGATGAAACGGCAATTACCACCACCAAAATGGAAACAATCTTCGTTAAATTCTTCATCGTACTGGGTTTCACCTCCATTATAGGTTTATGACCTGCACACCTATTGTCAGGAACGAAGAGGTTCCCTGTTCCTTGACATACTGATTAGATTATGGCTGATCTTGAGAAAGACCCGGGAATGCGGCATGAACCTCAGCAAGGACAAGACTATTGACGTGAGTATCCCGCTTATCTTACCTCTTATGAACATCATTAAATACTAAAAAGATAAACACTATTTGAATTTTTCTTATAAACAGAGCGGGGGAGAGATTCTTGTATACCCAGTGGTTCCCATTATATACAGTTTTGAGCTGGTCCAATATTTTGATAAGTCTCCAGATGCAAGACTAAATAATATTATTTACAATTTTATTGCGTACCACGATCAATTAAAATCATTAAATACGATCTCTTCGGCAAGTTCTGGTTGGATGAATAACATGGAAAAGTTGCAAAAATACAGTGTTTTCGCCATACTGAGTCTTTCGTTTTTAGGTCTTGCTGTTATATTTTACTTTGAATTTAGATTCTACCTTTCCATTCCAGTAATACATCCAGATGATTTTTATCCTTTTTATGCGGAAACTGTTATTGCCTCGCTTCCGGTTATAACTGCTTCTTTATTTCTTTTCAGGAAATATAAGAAAGTTATAGAGAGTAGGCCACAAAAATTTATCCGTCTTTCGTTCGGTATTCTCTGGATAGTTGACGCCATTCTTCAGGTCCAGCCTGAAATGAACAATCTTTTTGCTCAATACACACTTTACCCGATTTTACAAATGGGAGCAGTACCCGCATTTTTTGCAAAATTCGCAATCAAATTCTGGGATACAAACCCGCCGATGATTGATCTGGCAGCGGCAATGGTCCAGTTATATGTCGGTGCGTTGACACTAGCAGTCAAGAATGGGAGGTTGTTTGTTGCGGTTCAAGCAATTGCAATTATCTGGTCTATTGGCATTTGGTTCTTTGGCGAGGGTTTGGGTGGTATTCTCTCGGTTGGATCAACGTTTCTCACAGGACTTCCAGGTTCGGTTCTTTTCTATGCAATAGCTTCCATATTGCTGATAATTCTTCTCTACAGGCCTGAAGGAAGCGCACATAAAATTATCAAATTTTCTATGGTTATAGTCTTTATAATATCTTTTACAGAGCAGGTACTGCCATTAAACAATTTCTGGCATGAAATTCCGCTGCAGGTGTATCCATCACCTGATAACTTTTTAAATTTCGCAGTTGTTGTTCAGACATTCATATATAATAGATCATTCTTTTTCAACCTACTTTTTTCTGTTATCTTGATTTTTATCACTTTAAGCTGGGTGTTCTCAGACAGGATGGGGGCAATTTCCACTTTTTTCTTTGCCATGTTCAGCTGGGTGGTCTACCAGGGCCTGGGTATCTTTGGTCCTTTCAGCACCGACTCTAACTCTGGTTTAATAGTAGCAATCCTTTGTGTTGCCGATATCCTCATCCTGAAGAATGGATTCAGGGTTCACGAATCATCAATTAAAGCAATGGATAGGCAGACTAACCCTGGCAGTTGATAGAAAATACATTTACATTTCGATTCTATTTTCTGTCGAAGCATATCCCATTTATTTGATTGATAGAAATTCAAAAAAAGTAATGGATAAGTTAAAGTGACATCCTCCCCCAGCTAACGCAGGGGGCTTCCCGTTTCAATGACAGGAGTTGCCATTACCGGCAGAGCTCCAATCTCCACGGGCGTGAATTCGGGAGTGCCCCTCCCTACCTTTATCAGTCCCA
>JAKARU010000150.1 GCA_021819225.1 Thermoplasmata archaeon | reverse complement strand
GTGTGTATCAGATATTTCTATGGTCTTTGCCTCAACATAATCGATAACGCATCCTGCCCCTATGAATATCTCATCCCCCTTTACATACCTGGATTTTGTAGATTCAAGAGATGCCCTACTGCATAATATTTCGTCGATGTTCGCCCCTCCTGAAAAGAATTTCCTCTTCTGCAGGGTTACTTCAACTATTTTGGCTTCAAGCCGTTCAATCTGGGTATCCATTTCATATATCTTCAACTGGAATCTTGTTGCGTTCACTGATTTTGCCCTGACTCTTCCTGAAAAATACAGCTCTTCACCCTTTAAAGTCTCAACTTCCACTGTTCCTGAGGATTTTAATGTTATACAGTCAATGCTTTCTGCAGTTGTCTTTCCGGATGTGTCAATGTTCCTTGCGCTAATGGCATGTGCTATATTTGCTGATCCTGAACTCTTAAATTCTTCACATTTAACAGATTCAGCCACTATTGATCCCGATGAATCCATTTCAACGACTTCCATGGCCCCCTGCACTCTCAGTGAGCCTGATGAATCAATCCTGTTTGCCTTCACGTTTCCTCCTATTCTCATAGATCCTGAAGAATCTACTGTATCAGAGGAAATAACATCCTTTTCCACCCTGCAGCTTCCTGAGATATCCATGCAGTTTGAATCCATGGTACCCTCGACTGTTATGGAACCAGATACGGAAAGTTCCTCTGCATAAACTGAAGATATCCTGCTTGACCCTGACAGTTTGATCTTTTTTGACCTTTCCTGTCTGGGGTCTTCCTTCGTTTCCTCATCCTTCCTCTCTTCCCCTTCAAATTTTAGACTCCCTAATTTTATATTCATATTATCGGCTGCCTCCTCCTTCTTTTCTTCCCCGCTGGAATCAACTTCCCCCCACCTCTTCATGATCTCATTATAGAGGGTCTCACTCATCTTCCCACTTGCCAACATTTCCTCCAGTTTTTTCTTCCTGTCTACGTCCATCTGCTATCAAACTCTAATAATTGAGAAATATATTAATATATTTAGAACTTAAAATTTAAATGAATAAATTCTAAACTTGGTTAGTTCAACTTTTTAATTTATTTTTGCAACCTAAAAGTTTATGACACCTTAGAGCATGATATCACATGATTTCAGAGATTAACATTCTCACCTCATCTTCCAGGGTTTCCATTGTTGAATTGCTCAGGACACCAAAGACTCCAGATGATCTCGCGGATGCACTGAAGATAACAAGACAGGGTGTTGACAAGCAGTTGAAGGAATTAATGAAATACGGGATTGTTCAGAGGAGGTGGTTCATTGGATATAACAGGCCTAAAATAGAGTATTTCCTGACAGAACTCGGTTCAGAATTCTATGCTGACCTTGAGAATTTTGGCAAAAAATTCAGGGAATCTGGAAAATTGATGCTAATTGAAAGACTGAAGGGCATGGACATTGACCTTGCAGATGGAAGGATGTTGGTTGAGAAATATGAGGAGGAAAAGGTTCTACTGGAAGAATCCATGGAGTGGTTTTCCAGGATGAATTGATGATTTTGCTTTCCCGAAATAATTGGGAACCAATGCCTTATCCCATGTTCAAAGTTGATCATAACGGAAACATTCAACCAGATGGTCATTTATCAAACCTGCGGCCTGCATAAATGCGTAGCATATTGTTGAACCAACAAATTTGAACCCTCTTTTTCTCAGGTCCTTACTCATGCTGTCAGACTGCCTGCTTGTTGAGGGTATCTCGTAATCATGTTTCCAGCTGTTCCTCACTGTCTTTCCATTTACAAATGACCAGATATATGAATCAAAGGAGCCGAATTCCTCCTTGACTTTAAGAAACAAAGTTGCATTGGTCACAGCTGCTGTAATTTTCAGCCGATTCCTGATAATGCCACTGTTAATCATCAGATCTTCAATCTTCACCTGATCATAAACTGCAATTTTTTCCGCACAAAAATTATCAAATGCTTTCCTGTAGTTTTCCCTTTTCTTCAGGACCGTGATCCAGCTGAGACCTGCCTGGAATCCATCAAGGATCAGTGCCTCAAACAGCTTTCTGTCATCATGAATTGGAACGCCCCATTCCATGTCGTGATAATCCAGATATATGGGATCACTGATCCCCTTCCACTGGCATCTTTTCAATTCACCCATACCTGTACGATCCTTTTCCTGATATTTATTCTATCACCAGACTGCAGTAGTTTTAAAAACCTGTCATGCATAGAACTACTTCAGCCTGTCCAGGACCTTTTGAACATTCATATCGAAGGCTTTTCCCTTCTCTGCAAGATTCCCCATGTTATGCATCTTCAGGATTGCCTCCAGCTTCCTGTAAAGAACATGTGTTCCATCCTTCTCATAAACAAGTATTTTAGCAGGTAGATCAATGGCAATCTCCGGGTTTTCCTGGATCAGTCCAGTCCCGCCCTTCGGATTTCCGAAGATGATCACCATGGCAGGAAATAATTCAAGATCAACTTCTTTAGCTGCCCCACTGTGATCTATCATACTGAATATCTTAAGACCGGAATCCTCCAGTCCATGCCTTATGAGTTCAACCGTTTCCCTGAATTTCAATCCTGGTATAATTCTTGCAAATGCTTCTTCTGATTCCATGTTACAGAATCCATTGATGGTATATATTCACTCACGGGGTGATGGCAATTTATTTACACAATCACCATATTTAGTGAACATGAGAATTGAGCATTATGACATAGAACTGGATTATGATGAGAAAAAAAAGGAGTATAAAGGAAAGGAGAAGATCCTGCTCAGCGGGAATGAGAAGGATTTTGTTATAAACACAATAAATCATGAGATAACCGAGATAAAGCTCAATGGAATGAAGGTAGAACTGGAGAATGGAAAGAAGGATGAGGAAAAGATCATAAAGGGGGAACTGAGGAACAACAGTGAACTTTTCATTGGTTTCAGGGCTAAGGTTCCAGAAGCTCTTACGGGACTTTACCTTGCCAGGACTCCGGATGGCTCTGAAATGATATCAACCCAGTTTGAGGCCATAGGTGCAAGGAGAGCCTTCCCATGCTTTGATGAGCCACTTTTGAAGGCGACGTTCACTATGAGGCTTATCATCGCTCATGATCTCGAGGCAATCAGTAATATGCCTGTTGAAAGAACAACCGTTAAAGATGGAAGGAAAACAGTTGAGTTCCAGATTACACCAAGAATGCCTACCTATCTGTTATACATAGGAATCGGAGTGTTCAAGACAATGCACAGGAAGCATGGAAATGTTGATCTCTATCTTACTGGATTGAAGGGGCACATGGAAACTACCAAGTTCCCACTTGATGTTGCAGAAAAATGTATTGATTTCTTCAACGAATATACCGGTATACCATACATGCTGCCGAAAATGCACCTCATATCTGTACCGGAATTTGCTGCAGGTGCAATGGAAAACTGGGGTGCAATAACATTCAGGGAATCTGCACTGCTGTATAATGAGAGCTCAGGCAATGCATCGAAAAAGAGGATAGCATCAGTCATAGCCCATGAAATTGCACATCAGTGGTTCGGTGACCTTGTAACAATGAAATACTGGAACGATCTGTGGCTTAACGAAAGTTTTGCAACATTCATGGCAAACAAGGCGATTGAATCCATATACCCGGAATGGAACATAACAGGTGACATGCTTGTTTCAGATGGAAGAGGCGCATTCCTGGTTGATTCACTGGAAAGCAGCAATCCTGTCTCCCCCAAGGAGAGGGACATGGACAAGATGGGAGAAAGATCCACTGAGATAACATACGGGAAGGGTGGAATGATCCTGAGGATGATTGAACGTTATGTGGGTGATG
>JAKARU010000149.1 GCA_021819225.1 Thermoplasmata archaeon | reverse complement strand
TCTACCAGAACCGAACACATGCTTTTGACAGGACATGAACGGGACCAGATACACCAAGTAAGGGCTGGTTTCGAAAAGAGTGGAAAAATAGTTGCGGTTTACGATCGGATTATTGCTGATGTGGGTGCCGGCACAACATTCTGGGCTGAGGTACAACCGGTTATGGTTGCTTCGGTAACTGTACCTGGCCCCTATAAATTTTCACACTACGGATTTGATGTTACTGCAGTAACAACCAACAAAGCCCCTTGGTCCCCAAACATTGGTTTCGGAAGACCTGTTGCATCTTTTGTTATGGAAAGGATTATGGATATTGCCTCAAGGAAGTTAAAAATTGATCCTGTGAAATTAAGAATGATGAACCTGGTCAGAAAGGAAGAGTTTCCATACACAAGCCCATCGAGAGTTGTCTATGACAGTGGAGATTACGTAAAAGGACTTGAGAAAATAACGGAAATTATGAAATACGATGAAATGGTGAAGTTAAGAGATAAATCCAGGAAAGAAGGGAAATATTTTGGCATAGGACTTGCAGTATATTCAGAATACACTGCACCTTCCTCATGGAGGCTCCAGAAAATACTTGGCTGGGACGTCGGTGGTTACGAAAAAGCTACAGTGAGAATCACACCGAGTGGAAAGGTGAATGTGTATCTCGGAGTTAAGGACAGTGGTCAGGGACATGAAACTATATTTGCACAGGTTGCGGCCGATTATCTGGGAGTAAATGTTGACGATATATACGTAACTGAAGGAGACACGGAACGTGATCCCTATGGCTTTGGAAGCTGGGCTAGTCGATCAACAGTGACGGCAGGGAACGCAGTTCTTCTTGCTTCAAAAAAGCTTAGAAGCAAACTACTTAAGGTTGGAGCGTACCTGCTTAAAACAGACGAGAATCAGGTGGATTTAAGAGACGGTATAGTATATGACACAAATGACCCGGAAAAGAATATCAATTTGTCACAGATTGGCATGATAGCGTACAGGAAATCCTCCTCTCTTCCAGAAAACATGGAGCCTGAACTGGAGGCTTCTGCGGTATATGAAGCTCCGTCAGATACCACAGTGGTAAGTTATGCATGGCATGCACTGTTTACTGAAATTGACATAGAGACCGGCCAGATGAAAATATTGAAATATTTTGTTGTAGACGATGCGGGCGTTATTATAAATCCATCCAGTGCTGAAGGACAGATACATGGGTCAACTATTGCACATGGATTTCAGCAAACGTTTGAGGAATTAAAGTATGACGATGATGGAGTGCTTATGACCTCGTCCATGTGGGATTATATACCCATGTCAGTAAGAGATGTACCGGACAGCTTTGTTATTGAGACCCTTGAAAGTCCATCAGACACCCCTGGGGGCTACAAGGGCATGGGAGAAGGAGGGGCAATTGGAGCTCCTCCAGCAATAGCTAACGGTATTTCGGATGCACTGGCCTCTTTCAACGTGGAAGTAAATAAAATACCATTAAACTGGGAAGAAATATGGAAACTTTGCATTAGCGGAAAAAAATAATTTAATTGATAGTCTCTTTGACTATCTCTATAAAATCATTATCGTTTACTGATTTTTTTTCTGACTGTGACTTGTTTTTAACTTTGTTCATCACTGATTCAAGCTGCTCTTCTGTAATTGAATCTTTCCAAAGCTTGAGTTCTTTCAGTTTATATTGAATAGAGCCTTTCCCACTTTTCTTGCCTACAACTACTTCATGCCTGTTTCCAACCAGTTCCGGCAATACAGGTTCAGATCCTAGGTTATACTTTGCCCATCCTGCCACTGAAATGCCGCTCTCTCTTCCAAACGCCCTTGAACCAACAAAAGGTTTATTAGTGGGAACCCTGAAACTTGAGCTTGATTCTACAAGTTTAGATATCTCTACAAGCTTTGAACTGTCTATTCCGGTATCTATGCCATACAAATATTTCAGACCCATGTGTATCTCATCCAGTGATGCATTTCCCGTCCTCTCACCTATACCATTAACGGCAACATGTACAGTTGAAGCACCATGTGTAACTGCGGCAAATGAAGCGGCCACTGCTAACCCAAAATCATTGTGTGTATGGACCTCTAGTGGTTTTTTAGTAACCTGCTTTGCCTTCTCCATGAGGTATGACATTCCTTCGTATGATATGCATCCGAAGGTATCCACAACTGTCATAGAATCAGCTTTAGTTTTGGAAACCTCTTCTGCGAATTTAAGAAATTCACTCATGTCAGCCCTTGTCGTGTCCACACCGAAGGATGACACAAACAGTCCGTATGATTTGGCATGATCTATCATCTCAAGAGTAAGATCGAGTGCTTTTTCAAAGGACCAGCCAAGTTGCATTCTCTTTGGTACTCCAAGAGGCGTTTCAAGAACAATACCGTCCACTCCAACTTGGGCGGATTCATCTATGTCTCCCTTTATAAGTCTTGCCAGAGTGAAGATCTTAGCTTTCAGTCCTTCTGATGTTATGGATTTTATTGCGCTCTTCTCTTCTGCAGAAATTACAGGCATTCCTACCTCTATTCTGTGAACACCTGCTTCACTTAAGGCTCTGGAAATAGCCATTTTATCCTGTTTGTTGAACACAATTCCTGGAGTCTGCTCCCCATCTCTCAGTGTAACATCGTGAATTTGAACTGATTTTGGCAGATTCAGTTTACTTTCACTCAAAGCGGGAAAGTTGAATGGACTTACCCAGAATTTTTCTGATTTATAAGAGTTGATTTCTGTTTCAGACATTTTATATCAAATACTATAGATGTACAAAAGTTATTAATTTTTGGAAGTCTCAAAGCGAAAATTAAAAAGATTATTTAAATTTAGAAAGTAATTGTGGGTTAAGCCAGTGCAACTGGCCTTACCAACGATGCCTCCCCGCCTTTTATTTTTAGTGGAGAAACAATAACTGTTGAGATATATTTTTTGTCTTTTGCCAGTTCTTCCAGTTTAAGACTTTTCATCAGGAAGATGCCGTTATCGGTTAATATCACATTGTGGACTGCAAATGGTGTCGGCACCCCAGCCGCTAAATTGTCAATGCCCAGTAGTTTCACACCCTTTCCTGCGATCCATTTGGCAGCGTCAACTCCAAGTCCTGCAAATTTGTGCAAGTATGCGTCAGCATCCGTTTCAAAGAATCTTGAATAACCGGTTCTGATCAATACACAGTCTCCTTTGTTTATAGCAACAGATTCGAAGCTTAGAGCCCTTTCAAGATCAGTTGGAGTAATCTCATAACGTTCCGGCAGTATGTCCATATTTTTTGAAGTGGGTATATCAAGAAGCACAGATCTCAATACCAGCGGTGGAACCTGATCGACGCTTGTCAGAGGATCTGGAAGATTCCTGTATCCTTCATCACTTTCATATTTAGTTATATCATGGCCCATAACCTTAAGCGATTTTGACATATGGATAGGAAGATCAAAATGAGTTCCAGAATGCATTGATGTTGAAACATACCCTATTGAATCAGCAAAGCCTGGCGCTACTTTTTCAAACAAAAACTGTGTGTGCTCATGATAGCGGTACAGAAAGTACATGAATGGAGGATCTGCAGGATGTACAGGCATCCCTTTCCAATAAGGCTGTCCGAGGTCATACACCTTTGCGCTTGCTAAAGTGTCTGCTATCGGTTTTGAATGTTCTTCGTTTGCCATAGAACAAATAGAGCATCTTTATTTAAAAATTTATAGTTGAGGCAAGTTAGTGTTAAACCAACTTGAGTGTCCATAATAAGAGAAGCACACAGTGGAGAACATATACTTCCTACAAAACAGAAAAAAAGAGATTATAACGAAATGTTTTAAATACTGTTAACAAGTATATGT
>JAKARU010000148.1 GCA_021819225.1 Thermoplasmata archaeon | reverse complement strand
TCCGATCTTATGCCTGTGTTTATGCTCAGGAATTCCATTGAATAGCCAACAAGCCATCCAAGGGCAAGAAGTTGAAGCGACTTTTTCCAGCCTGTCAGGAGTAGTGAGCTTATGAGATATACAACTATCAGCAGGAAGGAGACAATCATGGAGCTGAAATAAGGCGTGTTCCGCAACTGAGGAACCTGGCCTGCAAAGAGGTATGCAATATACAGGAGGCTTGCTATCCAGGCAACCTTCCATCTGAGTTTCATATCCTGCAAAATCATGTTCCGGGGAATCATGAATTCGATATTAAATATACCAGTTCCATATTTATTGCCAATCAGTATCTTCTCAGTTATCAAACGTATCCATAATATCATAAACTGAAGTATAATGAAGATACGTCGCAGGCACGGTAAATGCCGGGAGTTCAACAGGTCCAGGATCGAGCGTCCAAGATCCGGGGAACGGTAGTATACATGTCACCAGCTACTGCTCAGGAAATGTTTCTGTAATGAGCGGAATTTATGAATCACTTATATCAAGCATAAATATCAGATTGTTACCAGTTGGAATAATATATGACCATTCAACGGGGTTGTCTGCATGTTGCAAACCAACATTAGGGGAGCATGGGTTTGATAAAGCCAACCAGTACTGTTTCATCAACACTCGAAAATGCCTATTACTCCCTAGCATTCCCAGGAACAGGACTTCCTTCCGGTACCATATGGCATGTGAACATAACAGGTCATGACTCTATTGCGATTACCGGCACATCATATTCTTTATCCATGTCTAACGGGACATGCATTTACACTTTTTTCACCTCAGATCACGAATAGGAACTCTCTGCATATTCTGGCTCAGTAACCGTCAACGATGCAGCAGTCCCTTAACCTGTGAAATTTACCGAGGCAAAATATTCAGTAAAATTCACGGAGACAGGTCTTCAATCCGGAGTTGTATGATATGTGAATCTCTCAAACGGAATGAAATCCGGTCCGATTCAAAGTCAATCCTGCACATTTGAGTTAACAAACGTTTCATATTCATACTCAGCAGGAAAGATTTCATGCTACGATCTTTCAAAGTCAACAAATGCATTGGCAATTAATGGAAAGAATGCCACATTGTCATTAAGTTTCACTTCTGCCGGGAAGAGTAAACCTTCGGGAAAGGATGACGTTCTGTCGATAGGAATATCAGTTGCGGTTATACTTGTGCTAGGGGTTGTTGTTTTTCTTTTTTTCTTTAGAATGAAAAAATAACCCCATATTTTGAAATTTATAACATAAAATGTTTCTCTCCATCATTCCAGTATATTTTACCGGCAGTTTTCGCATTGTTCCTGAATAAATTCTTTCTTGAATTCATTTAACGAAATTTGTCTCAGTCTCATTTAATTCAGAAAAAAATTTAACCGAGTGGGAAATATGAATGCATGAGTGATAAACCAAATATACGTGAGGATAAATTGAAGGAGTACCTGATACAGAACAGGTCGTATTCCCTTTATGAAAATGATGATAGATCCATAGAACTGCATTTTTCACCTGAAATGCCGGAAGCAATTGCTCACTTTCCAAATGGTGAACCCGTTGAGCACATTATGTATGGTTTCATAGACAATGGAACCATATATTTTACCAAATTTAAAACAGTAAGCTCACTCGGGGAAACAGAGACAGAACTGGAAGGGGAAGATGATCCGGTAATGTTGTGGCTTCAATTCATATAATAAGATTTTTGCATTTCAAAAAACCGCCAAGGCTGAATGTGTGGGAATCAGTGCTCACATTATTTGTATTGCTATGAATTGAATGGAGCAGGAAAATTCTCAGGTCATCTCAGCAAAAGTCTGATTTAAATAAAAAGTGAATTTTCCTAGCGAATAGATGCACAAAAAATATGCCTTCTTGATATTATTAATATCTCATGCTATACATTAGCATTATTCCCCTTGGAGTCTTATGTGCGTCCTGATCTAAAAGTTGCCTTGCCCTCCATCGTAATGAGAGTAGATATTGCCTAAGAAGAGATTTAATTTAAAGGTGCACAACCTGGTCAGAAAAGTTCAAATACCATAGCTATATATATAAATTATGGTTGAAGAATTTTTGACTAATGAACAAAAGGAGTTCATCGACAATAAGCCATTTGGAAATGCTCCTCAATCATTCCCGCAAATGTTTTTGAACAAGAACGAGAAAGTGATATATGAAGGTCGACCTTCAATTGCCTCTTACATTGTAAGACCAATTGTAGTAGGTTTGATTTATACGATATTTTTTGGTCTTTCGGTCTTCTTTATCTTGGCAGCAGTTGGAGCTTTTGTAATCGGGCTTATATGGCTTTCGTTTATACTTTTGGTAGCTCTTGTTTTGCCGCTCATCTTTTCAATCTTGAGATGGAGCAGAACATATTATGCCTTAACAGACAGAAGAGTAACGCATACATATGGTTTATTTAGCAGGCAGTCAGCTGACATACCTGTTAGCAAGATAATGAGTGTCCTGATGATTCAACCGCTATTCGAGAGAATATTCGGCTATGGAACAATAGTTTTCACCACTGCGGGTGCAGGTGGAAGCATGCGTCTTAAGAACTTTTACAGAACTGGAGCCGTTGTATGGCGTGCCTCCAAGCAGCCCGTTCAATTGAAGAATTACGTTCAGGAAGTTCTGGATATTCTTCAAAAGGCCCAGAAGACTCAAGAGTTCAAAGAAATGTCAAAAGCTATGAAAGAGTAAATCGACGATCATAGTAATCAAATTTTATTATTTTTATTATAATAATATTAATTTTTGTAATGCTACCTCAAAGGTTTGTTTTAGTTAAATTGATCATTATTTCGTGTGTGCATTGTGTATTAGGCCAATGTTTTGTAAAATTGATTTTCATATCCTTTACAGAATACGTGACTAAATCTCTGGAATAATGCCCATAATGGGATGGACAATTATAATTTTTCTATTGAAATGTTATGATATTCAGTTTTCTTCTATCGCAGACGGTATGTTTACCTGTGTTTAGAGTAATATAAAGGTATTTTCGATGGGAGTATCATTTCCAGTCGGTAGTTAGTTCGCTGGCACACCTTAATTTTAGTATTTGCTCTCATTCGATTATGTTTGACACTTTATACGAGAATTTTCAATACTGATGAGGATTTAAAAATTATAGCCCTTCGGACTTTCATGTGGGAAACGAAAATATAGTCCTAATTTTCATTTTGTTATGTGCAACTTGCAGGATGTATTTTTATTGGCGAAATCATAAATGCGTGTTAGAAACCACATTATTTCCTTAATTCTTGTGAGATTTTCTGGGTGTCTGCACGCAAAAATGAGTGATGAGCCAAAATTATTGTCATCTGGCAGAGGCACCCTTACTTGTTCACCATAAGAACCCCATCTACAGGTATCTTTCAAGAAATAAAGAAATTAAAAAATTTTGTGAGTTTTGCCCTATTTCGAAATTCTTCTCCAAACCAGTATTCCGATCACAGCAACCACCACGGCTGAAACAGCTCCAATCTCAATGTAGAATGTTGTTGGACTTGATGTTGATTGCGAGAACTTTATGGTTATTGAGGCACCAGTCCCCTTCATGGTGATATTGCCTGTTCCGTTTGTGACGGAGTAGCCATTAACAGAACCTATGGAATAGTGGTATGTACCATTAGGAAGGTATATTGAGAAGCTATTTCCAGTCACATTATGCTCCACTCCATTTAATGTAACTCTCCACATTGTTCCATTCGGAAGACCAACTTCATTAAAGGTAACCTTGTATTTCAGCTGTGAAAATGCAACATAAACAGGGACTGGTTTTCCATTTACTTCCACCGG
>JAKARU010000147.1 GCA_021819225.1 Thermoplasmata archaeon | reverse complement strand
AGTAAAGGATCCTGTCAAGTGGAAGCATCTTCAGGTCATAGAGAATGGGATAAGTAGATGCTATTCCTACAAGGAATATCCCAATGGACACTATTGTTGATATGAACATTACCCTGGCTTCTTCTGAATAGGCTTTAACCTCATTTAGAACCCTGTCAATCTTTGTTCTGATATCAAAACCACGCTCTGTGAAATACCCCCCTAGAACTACAATGACGAGTGTATATGCATACAGGGAAGGACTTGTTGTCAATCTTCCAGTCAGGTCGAAGAATGCTACGAAAGAAAGAACTGCAACACCATATACAAGAAGGATCAGTCCCACTGGAATAAAGATTTTCTTGAGGAGTTTCTTGTCTTTCATTGCCTTTACAATATAATAATAAAGCGATTCTATATTCTGATTATGCCTTACAATTATGTGCTTTACATATCTAATTTTTGTTCTGGAAAGAATTAGTGGGATTACATAATCATCTTCTGCGCCATCTGAAATCAGGATGCAATCTGAATATTTCCCATCAGAAAATACACTGTCAAGCTGACTTGAAATGATCTCGTCTGATTTTTCGCCCACATCATCATCACCTGTAACAAGGGCTATTTCAACATCATCTCCTCTTGACTGCAGGTCTTCATAATGTTTAAGCGCCCCAAAAAGAGCATTTGCATCTGAATCTTCTGGATCGGCAGTTATAAGCTTTACTGCGGCATTATAGCACTGGGAGTATCCTACAACCGGTCCTTTAACACCGGACTTCTCTCCGTAATCATTATCCCTGTCTATATTCAGAATTAGAGTGGTCATTGCCCCTTATCTGCATGTATAAGAATATACTTAAATTTATGTGTAAGATAATTTACTTGGTTACGTAATAACCCGCACTTTTTTGCCTCGCAATCCTCTTTACATAGGATTTGTTCAATAATTCCTGGAGAGCAGCATTAACAAGTGCTTTCCCTAGATTTGAGGCTTTCATTATGTCATCTGCAGTTTTCAGTTTATCCTCTGATACTGCATTTATTTTTTTCAGTGCATCGTAAACCTTTTTTGCGTTTACTGATAATTCATCCATTTTATTCCCAGTGAGATAGATATTATATCTATTTATTTTTTATTGATATTATTCTTTAATTGTTTTTGCTTACAGTTCATGTCATGTTTGCAGATTTTCTCCTTATTTTTTGAATTTATGAACTTTTGATTAGTCATTTGTCGAAGCCATATTTAACAATTTTTAAATATGTTTGAAATTTTAACCCCAGATATGGGAAAAAGTGGAATAGTAAGTTACGGGAGTTATATCCCAAAATACAGGATCAAACCAGACGAAATAGCCAGGATCTGGGGAGAGGATCCGGAGAACATAAAGAATGGTATCTACATTCTGAGTAAATCTGTTCCTTCTCCTGATGAGGATGTAGCAACAATCTCTGTTGAGGCTGCAAGGACAGCGTTAAAGCGAGGAGGTATAAAGGGTGAACAGATAGAGGCAATGTATATAGGCTCAGAAAGCCATCCCTATGCAGTAAAACCAACAGCCACAATTGTGTCTTCAGCAATAGGAGCAAAGTTCGACATGTTCGCTGCCGATTACGAGTTTGCGTGCAAGGCAGGTACAGCAGGAATGCAGAATGTACTTGCAATGGTCCAGTCAGGAATGATCAAGACAGGAATGGCAATTGGTTCTGATACTTCGCAGGGTGCACCAGGTGATGTACTGGAATATTCAGCATCTGCAGGTGGAACAGCCATGATCATAGGAAGTGAAAATGTTGCGGCAGAGATCAAGTCAACTTTATCTGTGACATCAGATACTCCAGATTTCTGGAGAAGAGAAGGCCAGCCATATCCTACACACGGGGAGAGATTTACTGGCGAGCCCGCCTATTTCAAGCATGTTGTGTCTGCTGGAAAGGAAATGATGGAGAGAATGAAAACCAAGCCTGAAGACTATGATTATGCAGTATTTCATCAGCCAAATGGTAAATTCCCTACCAGGGCTGCAAAGTTACTGGGATTTGAAGAAAAACAGTACAAGGAGGGATTGCTAACTCCGCTCATAGGAAATACCTATTCCGGTGCAATGATGGTTGGACTTTCAGCCATACTGGATGTTGCGAAGGATGGGGATAGGATACTTGCAGTGTCATTTGGCTCTGGGGCAGGTTCTGATGCATTTCACATTGAAGTCAATTCAGAAATAGAGAATTTGCATAAAAGAGGTGCAGTAACAGTAAGAGAAATGCTGGAGGATACCATATTCCTTGACTACGGCATGTATGCCAAATTCAAGAAGAAATTAATACTGGGTGAAGACGTTGAGTAAGAGTGTTTATATAATAGGGGCAGGAGAGGCAAAGTACGGAGAATTGTGGGACAGATCACTGAGAGACATTGCAGTGGAAGCTGGTTTAAAGGCTGTGGAGGATGCAGGAATCAGGACAAGGGATCTTGGGGCCATTTATATGAGCAACAGTCTTGGTGGAGATATAAGCAGGCAGGAACATCTGAGTGCATTGATGTCAGATCATGCAGGAATATCTTCTGAGTACATCCCATCAATGAGAATTGAGGCATCAACTGCATCTGGAGGCGCAGCCATCAGGGAAGGGTATCTTGCAATTAAGTCAGGAGAATACGATATTGTAATGGTGGGAGGAGCTGAGAAAATGACGGAACTTTACGGAAATGAGAACATTGACATAACCTCTTCCATACTTGACAGGGAATGGGAAGCGTTCGAAGGTGGAACTCCTGCTGCTCTTGCTGCCCTTTCTGCCAGGAAGTATCTGAAGGATTTCAATGTACCTAAGGAAGCCCTCGCAAAACTATCAGTAAATGATCATCTGAATGCAAGTCTCAATGAGAGTGCACACTTCAGGAATAAAATAACGGTACAGCAGGCTCTTAATGCTACGTTGATTGCTGAACCCCTCAACCTAATGGACTGTGCACCCCTCAGTGATGGTGCTTCAAGTGTCATACTTGCTTCTGAGGAATATGTGAAAAAGAATTCCATAGAGGGTGTAAAGATACTGTCATCTGCAATGTCACAGGGCCCATTTGCGCTTCATAGCAGGGAATGCCTGTATACAGTAGAACCTACAAAACTGGCAGCAAGAAAGGCGCTAAAGGATGCAAACATGAAGAACTCAGATGTATCTTTCGTTGAAGTCCATGATTCTTATAATATTTATGGTTTGATAGCTCTGGAGGATCTTGGATTTGCTGAGAAGGGAAAGGCGAAGGAACTGATTGAAGAGGGTATATCTCTTAATGACAGATTGCCGGTAAATCCATCCGGTGGTCTGAAAGCCAAGGGATTCCCCTATGGTGCAACTGGCGTTGGACAGGCAGTAGAAGCATATTTGCAGTTGAAGGGAAGAGCGAACAAGAGGCAGATAAAAGACGCAAAGACCGCAATGATACATAACATGGCAGGCTCAGGTGTTGCATCTGTTGTTCATATACTGGGGGTGGAATAAATGGGAGAATTATCAAGAATGTGGAGAGAAAGTCCAAACAGGTACAGATTGCTTGGAAAGAAGTGTGGAAATTGTGGCAGGATATATTTTCCCTCAAGGGACATCTGCCCTGTATGTCACAGGGATTCCATAGGGAAGATGATGGATCATGAACTTTCAGGCGATGGGGAAATCTTTTCGTTTACCATAGTTCATGAAGCACCACCTGCATTCTCACGACAGAAACCATATGTACTGGCACTGATCAAGCTGGATGAGGGACCAATGATCACAGGTCAGCTTGTTGATGTCGGTAACGCAGAAGTAAAAGAGGGAAAAAGGGTGAAAAAAGTATTCAGGAAAATAGCTGAAGATGGAAAAAGTGG
>JAKARU010000146.1 GCA_021819225.1 Thermoplasmata archaeon | reverse complement strand
CGATCTTTTATATCTTTTACCAGATTCGAACATCCACCCATGATCGCGCTTACTATTTTCTCCTTCCTTGTACCAAATTTTCAGGCATTTGCCGAAAGCACATTTATTGCACTTGCCCTGATAATTTTAGGAAGACTGCTTGCCTTAAAGCTACTTGGACCTGCGATAAATAATTGAAAATGATTTTGAATGCTGCCGTCTAGTAGCAGAATTTATTCAGTTCAGAAACATATCACAATTCACTATGTTTAATCCTGAAGAACTTGATCTTTTTTCCTGGCTGAACAGTAATTCCGGGAAATGCAAATTTAATATGTCCAAGAACAACATGCCTGACAGCCTGTCCCGAAAAAGCGGAATCAATTTTTCATTCCAGGAATATGAGAAAAATCGGGATATTGCAAAAGGACTCTTTGTTGGAGAGTTGTCAAAAATCTACAGAGTAAATACGGATCTGATTGTGCCAACAATTTCAGGTTCCGAGGCAATATACGTATCAACGCTTCTTTTAAGGCAGCATTCTGATCGTATAACATTATTCACACCAGAATACGAGCCAATTCTGAAAGTTGCAAAATCTCTTTCATTTGTTTTGAAAGAGGTCCCTCTGGGAGATATTACAGAATCAGACGTTCGTGAATCCTTTTCAATATCATTGCCCAATAATCCTATCAGTATTTCAAGCGATATTATTTTAAAACATTTGAGGAACAATTCTGACAAATCAAGATTGAAATACATTGACGAGACCTTCCTCGAATTCAGTAAAAACAGGGGAAAAACAATTTTCTCAGAAAACAGGGGATTGATAGTCTCATCTACAATGACCAAATTCTATGGCCTGTCGGATATGAAGGTAGGCTGGATTTTTGCAGATAAAGAATACATTCCATGGTTAAAGAATACAATGGATCTGATAACGCCGTCTATTCCCCCATATTCCCTGTGGATATCTTACCAGGCTCTTTTGAATAAGGGCTTCTTTGACCGTGAGGTTCCTGAATTTGTGAAGGGGAATATCGAGATGGTAAACGAGTTCGTTGAACAGACCCCGGGACTAGAATGGACAAGGCCTGATGGCACGACCTTCGGCTTTGTTAGAACAGAAGCAGCGCAATCTGTAGATCTATGCAAAAGGATCCTGAAAGAGACTGGTGTATTGCTGGCTCCTGGAAAATACTTCGGTGATGACCATGGCTTCAGAATTGCCTACGTAATGGAAAGAGAAAACCTTCGAAACGCGCTGGATCTGCTTAAAAAATTTTTCATAGGCCAAAAGAATTAAATTAAAAAAATAAGTTGTTTTTCTAAAGGTTACAGGAACCAGAAGTGCAGGCTGGGTCGAAGGTCGAGTCCACCTTTAGAAGATTTTCTGGAGCAGACAATATTAGGTCCTGAGAGACCTTCTGCTTTTCTTCTGTTGTATTATTTTTTCGCTCCGTTCCGGAATATAGAACCTGCTGTGACTTGCAACCATCCCTGTAAACGGTAATTCCCTTGCAGTGAAGGTCACGGGCAAGCCTGTATGCCATGGCAATGTCCTCTCTCGTAGCGCTATTTGGAAGATTTATTGTTTTTGAAACGCCTGAATCACAGTAATTCTGAAATGCAGCCTGCATCAGGACATGCCACTTGTAGTCTATCTCCTGAGAGGTGGCATATAATTTCTTAATATTTTCAGGGAGATCCACATCCTGTAAATTACCAGTCCTGGCAATTTTCAGCATCAATTTCTCAGAATATAGATTTAATTCCCTCAGGTTTTTCTCGAGGCTTGGATTTACTTCAAGAAGTTCCTGACCATCAAGTACATGTCTAACGAATGCCAGTGCAAATAGTGGCTCTATTGACGACGAACATCCCGCGATTATTGATATTGTACCTGTTGGGGCTATGGTCGTAGTAGTGGAGTTTCTCATCTTTCTGCTGATAGAATCCCAGTAAGAACCCTTCCAACCCGGGAAAACACCGCGTTCATTTGCCAGGGCCTCAGATGCCTTGTGCGATTCATCCTGCAGAAAAGCCATAACTCTCTCAGCGGTCTTAAGGGCTTCCGTACTTGCATATGGTATTCCAAGATCAATAAGCATATCAGCGAATCCCATTACACCAAGTCCAATCTTTCTTGTTGTTCTGGAAACCTTTTCTATTTCAGGAACCGGGAAGAGATTTGCATCAATCACATCGTCCAGGAATTTTGTCGACAGCCAGATCACGTCCCTGAGATGATCAAAATCTATCTTACCGTCCTTTACAAACTTTGCAAGATTTATGGATCCCAGGTTGCAGGACTCATAGGGCAATAGGGGCTGTTCTCCGCATGGATTTGTAGATTCTATTTTCCCCAAATTAGGTACTGTATTGTGCGCGTTAATCTCATCAAGGAATATTAAACCTGGATCTCCTGTCTTCCAGGCCTGGTCGATGGTAAGATTCCAAAGGTCTGATGCCTTTATTCTTTTTTCAATCTTGCCGTTCCTGGGGTTTTTGAGATCTACGTATTCATCTCTATCAAGTTTATCGAAGAAGTTCTGATCCATGCCTATTGATATGTTAAAGTTACTGAGTACTGTATTTGCAGAATCTTTTGATGTTATGAAATCAACTATTTCCGGATGGTCGTAGTTTAGAATACCCATGTTTGCTCCCCTTCTCTTTCCACCCTGCTTTATCACATTTGTGGTGGTGTCGAATATTGACATGAAAGATATTGCGCCTGAAGCAACCCCCTGTGTAGAGCCCACAATGTCATCATGTGGCCTTAATTTACTGAATGAAAAGCCGGTCCCCCCTCCTGATTTATGGATTTTTGCAGCATCTGAAAGTGTCTTGAAGATACCGTCAATAGAGTCCTCAACAGGTAGAACAAAGCATGCCGATAGCTGGCCCAGCTGGGTTCCAGCATTCATGAGAGTTGGGGAATTTGGAACGAATTCAAGATTGATGAACATTTTTTCAAAGTTGGAAATGGTATCAGAAACAGTGGTACTATTCGCAGAGGTTGAGTTGATGAATTCTTCGAAGGATCCAGTTATAAAACCCTCTTTCGACAAATTCTCAAAAGCTCTTTTTAGCGTGCTTAGAGCAATTTTATCAAAGTCCAGTGAGGCAGATCCACTTTTCCCATTTTTCTTGAATTCATAAATATATTCAATTATTCCTATGTTATAGGCAACCCTCCTGAACAATTCCCTTGGTGTTTCGACGACATTGCCCTCTTCATCCTTTATAAGATACCTTGATTCAAGAACTTTAACGGCATTGAGTGAAAGTTTAAGGTCATCCCTTACCCCCATCCTTGCCTTTTCCTCTCTCAATATGCGCCTTTTTTCCCTGTAAAGTATGTAAGCTTTGGCAACATCAGCAAAGCTGGCTCCGTTTTTGCGGTATGACATTAATTCGTTTTCCACCGTATCCTGGACCTGTTCAATACTTGGGGTCTCTCCAGATGACTCGATTTTAGATACAACCAAGTTGGTAATTGCCTCGGCATCCTCCATTGTCCCATTTTTAACTGCGAGCATTGCTTTGTAAATCGCCATTGTTATCTTTTCTTTATTAAATTTTGCAGTTGTCTTATCTCTTTTAATAATATCAGTTATCATTCTGAATCACTTTTCTCGGTATCCTTTTGATCTCTGAGGTGCAATAAAGCCTTTTTGTTCTCCAATCTGATAATCATATGTTATCAAGTATGTGACCAGGATTGATAAACAAATCGATAATCTTAAGGAAATAGTACGTATCTTGATATCAGCTAATATTGATTCTTGGCTCTTGATACGTTTTTAAAACCAGAAAAATGATTTTCTTATGCTTCTTATATTATAAGGCAGTATTGAGAATAATGAGATTCTGCTTGAGA
>JAKARU010000145.1 GCA_021819225.1 Thermoplasmata archaeon | reverse complement strand
TCAGATTGAAGATGAAATAAAAAGTGTTCTGGATATGATGAAGATCACATTTAAAACATTCTTTGATGAGATTGAGGTAAGATATGATCTTTCAGTTGCAGATAAATCCAAGCCTGAGAATTATCTTATCAACTATAAGTGCAGGAAATGTGGTCACCTGAATGAACCAAGAAGAATGTCCGCGGAGACAAATGAACAGAAATGTGAAGAGTGTGGTTCTAAAGATCTCGAACCAGATTTCTCCCTCTGGGATAATGCCACAGAGCAGTTAAGAAATGCACTCGTATCATCTGGAATTGAATTTAAGGAGTATCCAGGAGAGGCTGCTTTCTATGGTCCAAAGATAGATGTGCATATAAAGGATGCGCTTGGCAGATCCTGGCAGCTTACAACAATTCAGATAGATTTCTTCATGCCCATAGCCTTTGGCCTTTACTTCATGAACCAGGAGAGCAAAAAAGAAACACCGGTTATGCTTCACAGGGCCATATACGGTTCAATAGAGAGATTTCTGGTGATCCTGCTTGAAAACTCCTATGGCAAATTGCCCACATGGCTTTCACCTATCCAGTGCTATATCATACCTTTAAGTGATCAGCAGAAAGAATATGCAGTTCAAGTAAATAAAAAACTGAAGGAATCAGGAATAAGAACATTTCTTGATGAATCTTCTGAGAGCGTGTCAAAGAAGATCAAACTTGGAAGAAGATTCAGGCCGTCCTATTTTCTAATACTGGGAGAAAGGGAAAAGGAAAACAGTGAAGTTTCAGTGAGGAACAGAAAGGACAGGATTCAGAACCTGAAGATGGAAGAGTTCACGAAAAAGATCAATGAGGAGATCAGGGATAGATCCAGGGATCAAAGGCTCTGATCTCATTTTGTTCCTAACCCTGTAGAAAAGTTCAAAGAAGTAAGTTTTAGTGCTTAAATGCACCTGACTTCTATTAGTTTATTTCTTCTTGTTGCTCCTCTCAATATGCTGACACAGTTGACTTCCACATGATAAAAGTCTGAGATCTGCTTCATTATGTCATAGTTTGCCATGTTGTTTTTCATTGGCTTTTCTGTAAAGACGACCACGTTTTCACCATTAACCTGGATTTTTCCAGCTCCTGGATGAACTTTGACCTTCAGGATCATGAATCATTAATGTACAATGAGTTTTAAATGTTTCAAAACTCATTTAAGTCCTGTTTGACTTCATCTATTCCTTTTCCTGACGAATATGAATAACAGGAGCCCCCCTACAACTGCGACAATCAAAATAACTAAAAATTCGGATGAACCAAGGAAACTTTCATATTTTGTATGAATGCTAATATCCTTACCCATAATGATCACTGAGCCGGATGATGGAACTGCCACATATCCAAGCACTGTACCTATTTTGTAAGAGTATGAACCATTGGATGTAATAAAGGATATGCAGTTTTTTTCTGAAGACTGATTTTCTCCGTTGAATGTCACCCCCCATGATTGGCCTGGAGGAAGATGAGATATGGTGAATGTGATCCTGTAGTCCTTACTAACAACTGCTCCTGTGGAAATTATACTTATAGTACCTGATTTGCAGTTGGTAACGTAAAGGTCCCCATCTGACCTTGCATACAATATATCATTGGGAACTTTGCCTACCTTGATATTACCAATAGCTCTTTCAGTTCTGGTGTTTATTGCAGATATACTATCCGATCCGCTGTTGGCGACGTATATGTATCCATTCAATGGATCAAAGGCAATACCGGTTGGATTATCACCTACAGTTAAATTAGAAATAACATTGTTTGTGGTTCCATTAATCACCACAACTTCGTTCGTTCTGGAGCTTGTTTCATAGATATTCCCATTGTCTGGATCATAAACCGCCTGATTGGATGGTACTCCTGTATTAATGTTATTTATAATCTCATCCGTTTTGCCATTAATTATGGATATTTTACCTGAATAGAGACCTCCAACATAGATATTCTCATTGGATGAATCATATAATACATAGCTAGGGGAAAGAGGCATTTGTATGAAATTCAGAAATTTTCCTGATATACCATTCAATACCATGATACATGGATGAAATATCCCGTATACATTTCCGCTTGCAGGATCAAATACAGTCTTTCCGGGAGAGAATAGTGGCATTCGATTTGGGTTTGGACTCTGATCTAATCTATTGCATTTTACCACATTGCATGCGCCATTTACCATGGTGATATATTTATGAAAATATCCTGTAATCCATATATATCCATCTGCAGGGTTAAAAGATTCTGCACATGGGTTTTCAGGTACTTTAATATTCTTTATAACAGTGTTATTTAGTGAGTTTATAACGGTTATAGAGTTTGATAGGTAGCTCAGCGTGTAAATGTATCCGTTTGAGGGATCATACACCTCACAAAATGCTAATGAGGCTACCTTTATGCTTTGAATAAGTTTACAATTTTCTGGGTTTATTACTGTGACATTACATGAGTACTTGTTTGTAATGTACAGAAAACCGTTTAATGGGTCAATGACCTCTCCATAGGGCTGGGATCCTATTGCAATTGATTTTGTAACGCTGTTTGTTGTTGAATTAATAACTGAAACTGAATAGGAATCAAAATTTGTCACATAAATGCTTTTAGTAAATGGGTCAAAGATTACACCTCTTGGACCGGAACCCACATGGATGTAAGTCACAACCCTGTCCGTTGTACCATTAATAAGTGTAACGGTTCCAGTGTGACTATTTGCCACATAAAGGTAACCATCTAAAGGATTAAGCCCAATTCCAGATGATTCTATGCAGGTTATTATTTTACCAATATATTTGCCTGTTTTTCCGTTAATCACTAAAACATCACTACGGGCATAATTAGATATATAAACATAGCAATTCAGTGGATCAAAAATGATTCCTCCAGGATCAGAGTTTAAATTGATGGTTTCAACAATCCTGCTGTCTGTTGCGTTTATGTCAATGATATTAGATGAACTTGCAACATAAATATGCCCATTAGATGGGTCAACGGTTATGGCATTTGGCCTGACATCTAAAGTTATATTTCCCTCGAGTTTACTTGTTGTGCCATTTATCACTGACATATTGCATGAATTTGAATCTATGACATAGATTAAACCATTCTCTGGATCGTAAGCAATCCCGGTAGGTCTATTACCTACAGCGATTACTTTAGCCACTTTTCCAGTGCTCACATTTATCGCTGAAACTAAATTGGAACAACAACTTGTTACGTAAATATATCCATTCAGAGGATCAAAGGTTTCACATAATGGACCATTACCATTTTTGGTACTGTTGAAATTCCCTCCTATTAATGAATCGTTAGTTAAGACTAGGGTATCCTTTACGAATCCTATGTCTGAATTATTGTCCTTAAGATTTTGAATATTCAATGCATCTGTTCCCATATTCAATGAATGCTGATTGTCATTTGTGTTATTATTGCCAGCTATAACGGAAACACCTGTAAAAAGGAATGTGGAAACAACTAACATGGATATAAATTTTAGAAAGAATTTCCTTTTTGATATCCATGGTCTGTTCAATATAATTTGATGTGAATATGTTATATAAATTTGACCTCAAATGCATTAATATATTATAATATGAAAATGAACACATGTGGAATATGGAGGTTGATTAAGGATAGTAAAGGGTCATTAGAATTTACAGTAAAGATAGTATATTATCAACATCATTGCCTTTTTTTTCTATATTATTCCATACTAACTAGTTTTTCTGAAATGGGCATTACACTATGGATTTGTTACATTAAATTTAGGTAAGGAAACGGATTATATGATGCGGTTAATATTGGCCTGATCCTTTCAAGATCAATGCGTACTGATAATCCTGTGAGAGGATCACCAAATCCATCGA
>JAKARU010000144.1 GCA_021819225.1 Thermoplasmata archaeon | reverse complement strand
GGGATTTATAGGAACAGAGATAATGAAATGCCTTCAGGATAATGGATATAATCCAGACGGCGTGGATCTTGGGGATACTGTAGATGAAAAGAAGAAATATGATATTATACTTCATTTTGGGGCCAGAACACTCATAAGAAACTCCTTTTCAAAGCCTTACGAGTATTTTGAGGATGGTTTAGGTCTAACCATGAAATATCTTGAGTTAGCCAGAAAGCATGATGCCATATTCCTCTTCCCTTCCTCCGGGTCAACAGCTGAACCATCCAACCCCTATTCCCTTACAAAAAAACAGGCGGTTGAGTGGATAAATCTGTACAGGAAATTATATTCCACGAGGGCAATCATTTTTCGTCTCTTCAACATATATGGAACAGCTGCAAGAAAGGGGGCAGTCTATCTTTTCACCAATGCAGCATTGAAGGATGAGATTGCAACAATTTACGGTGATGGAAGCCATGTGAGAGATTATGTTAATGTACTTGATCTTGCCAAAACAGTTCTTGAGGTAGTGAAAGGAAATATAAAACCAGGAGATTATGAGATTGGTTCTGGTGTAGGAACGAGTGTTAATGAAGTTATATCAATGGTAGAGAAAGTAACAGGAAAGAAGATAAGGACGGAAAAGAAGCCGTTCATAGTTGAAGAGGCAGATGAATTGATCGCTCATAATACAATTGTCAGGGACCCGATGAAATTAATTGACGGAATAAAGTTGATAAGGGACGCCCTCGAAAAGGAAAATAAATGAAGATTGCACAGACGAGCCATCACTACTATCCACATTCCGGTGGAACCGAGACTGTTGTGAAGACCATAGTTGATGGACTGGCCTCAAGGAATAATACTGTTCATGTTTATTCGGACTATGATGACCTGAAACAACTAAAAAATGAGGAAAACGTGTTATATCACGGTATAAAACTTAAGAGGATAGGAAAATTCAGGTTCCCGGGATCTGGATACTGGAAGGAAATTGAAACTTCAGATTGCGATATTCTTCACGTTCAGGGTCAGAGAGTGTGGAGCTCCGATTACCTGTATACCCATCTTGATCGGATTAAATCAAAGAAAGTATTTACAGCACACGGTTACTATCAACTCATCTATGGTGGAATTTTCAACAGTCTTTATTATGGCATGTTTATGCCATCCTTTCTGAATAAGTTCGATAGGATCATTTGCCTGACAGAAGAGGAAAGGAGAATTTCTGAAAGAATGTTTCCTAAGATATCTGACAGGTTAACCGTTCTTCCAAACCCTGTGGATTTCAACAGGATAGATGGAGTATCAATCAGTGATAATGTCCTGGAAAAATACAACCTCGTTAAAAATAACTTTTTTATCCACGCGGGAGGACTTCAAAGGAATAAGAATATTGAGTTTATCCTGGAAGCAATGAAAGGAATCAGGGTACCGTTAGTACTCTGTGGTAATATACCTGACAGGAGTTACTTTGAGAAAATCAAGGCAGCGGCAGATCAGATGAAAGTTGAACTGAGAGTTCTTGGTTCCATAAACGAAGAAGAGCTGTTTTCCCTCATGAGATCGGCCAGGTTTTACCTTTCCGGTTCCATCTTTGAGGGATTCGGAATATCCATGGTGGAATCTTCATATCTGGGGACTATGGTAATTGCAAACAATGCAGGAATAGCCAGTGAACTGCAGGAAATGGGAGGTCTGAAAATTGCCATCAACCCTGAACAGATGCATGAGTTACTTGAAAGTAATGTGAAGATAGAAGATCAAGATAGTTTGAAGGAAACTCTCAGAAAAAAGTTTTCCAGGGATGAGATTATAGATAGAATGATAGAGCTCTATGGTGAGTTGCTGTGATAGAAAAAGCTTCTGTGGTCATAACTGCTCATAACAGAAAAAAGTATCTAATGCAAGCCGTAAATTCTGTGCTAAACCAGGTAAACCCAGGTGTTAAAATAGAAATTGTTGTTGTCAAGAACTTTGTTGATGATGAAATAGATTCTCTTCTGAAAGAAGCAGAAGCTGTCAATATATATACAGATGAAGAGAGTTTCGGGAAGAAACTATCAATTGGGATTGATGCTTGTTCTGGAAACCTGATCTGTTTCCTCGATGATGATGACATGTTCAGTCCTGACAAGATTGCATTAGTAAGAAAGATTTTTGACGAAAACAAAAACGTATTATTCGTTCACAATGATATACATATCATTTCTGAGGATACGAAACACGAAACAGTTCATGCTGGTGAGAGAGAAACATTGAATTGCAAGGTATACAGTAGCGATAGATTAAGAGGAAGGGAATGGGGAAGAGTTCTATCTTCGAGGGCAGACTGGTATGTGTCGTGTGCTTCCATGGAGGCAACGTTTGCGAAATCTATTTCTCAGATATTATATCATTCTAACAGAAGTTTGGATAAGATTCTGTTCCTTCTGAGTACCTGCCAGGGATCCTCAATTTCAATCTGCAAAAATAGGCTTACAATGTATAGAAAGCATGAAAGTGTAACTGGATTAAAAACTAATGTTGAAGATTTCAGGAGCAGGAAATTAAAGTTTACCAAAGAATCGATGGAAAATATAAGAAATGCTTACAGGGATTCCAGGAGGAAAGTGAACGATATCCCATTCAGTTTCATGCTGTTGAAGATGGAAGGAAATTTGGCAATATATGAAAGGTACCAGAGAGTGAGAAGTTTCAGAGTGATGATTGATGAAATCAAGCATCTTACAAGATATGGAGGCAGGGAATATGTATTGCTTTCGATTCTTCTATTCTTAAATATTTTATCAAACGACCTATCCCTAAGGATTTTTCGTTACACTCAAACCAGAGATATCTAAATATTTCTTGAGAAGAACTCTGACTCAATCTTATCAATTATTGTCTTGATTTTGCTTGATTTGTAGTGCTTGTTGATAATCCACATGCCAAAAACAGAAAGAAACATCTTCGGGATGGTCTTGAATACCCTGAGTTTTGAGCCATGCTCGTTATTCCATTCTATACCTACCTCAACCGGCTTGAGCCCATATTCCATGGCATGATAAATTACTGATACATCAAAAGCCCAGTCAAAGACACGTACTCTCTGTATTATCTCCTTAAGAGATTTTGACCTGAAGACCTTTAAACCACACTGGGTATCCTTGATATCCATCCTGAAGAGAAAAAATACAAAGTAATGGAATACACGGCCAAATAAGATCCTGTAACCTGGTTGCTTTACCTTTATCCTTGAACTTCGCATCCACCTTGATGAAACAACAAAATTTCTATCTGTTAACATTGAGGATAATCTGTTTACTTCAGATGCAGGGATTGAACCATCTGCATCAACATATGCGATTATATCCCCAGTTGCTTTCTCTATTCCTTCCTTAACCGCTTTCCCCTTTCCTAGCCTGTGATTATGCTGGATTACCTTGCAGTCCGGGCATATAGACTCCACTATTTCAGGAGTTCTATCTGAACCATCAAAAACAACAATTATCTCCTTGAGATTTTCTACAGTCCCCTTTATATCCCTTATTGTAGAAGCAATGCGGGACTCCTCGTTGTATGCAGGGATAACTATAGATATTGTCTTGTTTTCCAATAAGACGAGTATTGATCGGATGGTTTTAAACTTTATTGCATCTTAATGAAATAAATGTACACATTATTATTTTTTAATATAAATGCGAAAATTATATCTCATCTGACCTGAAAAACTCTTCCAGTATGAACTTCTGAGATGATGTTAGATATTCTTTATGATATTCCTTGCTAATTTCGTCCAAGATACTTCCTAGGAATTGCAACAAGTGACAGCATTAGAATGAGGAAGGCAACAATGAATGAAATATACTCGTTGTTTAATTCAAACCCCAGTACATAAAGGTTACTTGCACTGTTCCTGACAGATT
>JAKARU010000143.1 GCA_021819225.1 Thermoplasmata archaeon | reverse complement strand
GATCTGTGTAATATGCAGGGATATCTGACATCATTGATCTCATTCCAAGTGCAATTGACAGATGAGTCTTTCCAACGCCTGGTGGTCCCAAGTGATAAAGGGAGCACATCAATGATAAGGAGGATAGGAAAGAACAAGAGTATCAGAGTATCGTTGCCATTGGAAGGATACTCCTTGAAACCGTATATGTGATGCTGAAGAAGAATGTGGATTTCATTGATCAGAAATATTCCTTGACCGAACGAAAGATAAGGTCAATGCATGAAAGGGCTGCAAAGAGGTCTGATGTGAAGGATATGGAAGAGGTGATTAAATTAATAAGGAAGAATAGGGTAAGAGAAAAGTCAGGAGAACTTTTTTCATAGAAGAAGAATTATAAAGGGATCACCAACGAATAATACCACGAAAAGAAATATATATATATATATATATATATAAGTGCTATAGATATATGTACAAACGCAAGAGATTACTCATGGCAGCTGCCGTATTCATATTCCTTATGTTTTTAGGGATATCCATTCAGGGTTCAATTGTGTCCCATACTAACCATAAAAATACAATCTCTGTGTCAGATCAAATCTCAAAAGGAAATTACATGAACCATAATCCTTCCAACATGTCAAATAATTTATCTAACCTATTCTATTCATGGCTTATGAATACTGAACACTCTGATAGCATGACTGAAAGAAATGACATTAATTCCAAAATGTCCGAAACCTCACAGGTTGAACAGTTGTTTCCAACATTCCTCGATAAAAATCCTGCGGCCATAAACATGATCAATAAGATCACCAATAGGGAAAAGATCAGGTTCAGAATGGAAAACAGGGAAGCAGGACTCAAATTTATCAATTACATAAAAGAACATGCTAAAATACCTGTAAACACAGTTTTAACATTATCATCAAACAATTCAAGATATTTTGTTACTAAGGCTTCAACAGCATCCTATCCTTCAGGATTTCCCACGTGGTCAGGTGAATTCACAATGGTGTCTGTAAATTATTTCAGCATATCATGGTGGTATCCTGGACCAGGGTATGCTCCATGGGCTGGTCACTGGGGCAAGCTAAACTATGGTGAACACGATACGATAAACCTCTTATATGTTGGTTCAGATGCTCAATATTGGTATAATCATATGTACAATACAATAAATACTATACAAACATACGATGCAGTGGGTGCATCCTTCACAGCCTCATTATCTGCTTTAGGAGGTTATTATGGAATAGGAGTAATTGCTGGGACAGTTGGATCAGCAATTGCTGGAATAATCGCAGCCGCTGGAATCACAATATTTGTAATCCAGAATTATATGGCGAATCAATTGCACACAATGTATGATTCAACCTATGCAAACCCATTAAGCGGAGAACCAAAGTTTATTTGGGAATATTATAGCGTAAATTTCTATTATCCATGGATTACAGTAGTTGGAACCTTTGCATCATCATTTTCCTGGAATGGGTATACTAACTCAGGTAGTGTTTCTATTTTCCCATATATACCCATTGTTGGAAATAACCCTGCATTTGTAGTTGTTTCCAGTGCTCTTTCAGGAGAGACACATAATATTGCAGGTAGATTAGGGTGGGATATATGGGGGCAATATTCGGGGTGGCAGTGGTGATTGATCTTCGGCTATTCCAAACTCTGTGGATATTCACATATATTATTATTCTCCTCACTTTCAGAAAGGAAATCTCAAAGAGAAATAAAAATGGAATTCCCATAAAACTACATAATATAATTATAGTCGAGTATGCAACTATTTTAGTTTTAGTTTCTTTTGGGTGCCTTCTTGCGATAATAGGTGGTCTTAACTATTTTTCACTTGTAAATTTATCGATCACAGAGTACTGGGGGTCAGAGTTTGAATATTTGATGCTTATTCTACTATTAATATCATTCTTTGAATATGTATTCTTTAGTCTCAACAGATATCTCTTAAAGTCATCTTGATCGCCATGTTAATTATTTCAACTTTCCTTTCGGCTCACTGAATACGATTTCAGCAGTGAATCCACTGATATGGTCATCAAGATAATTTAAGATGTACTTTATGTAAAGATCATATCTTACCACTGAATTGACTATATATATGAACCTGTTTGATATTGTGCATGATTTGCTGTAAATTCGAAAAGATCCTGAAAAACCCTAATCTGCCCACATGTTAATATACTTTCTTCCAGTGATCCATTCCTCATTTATATCCACCATTATTGTCACACCAAACCTCATCAATGACTGTTCAGATGGAAATGCACCCTATCTTCTTCGTTCTCCACTTGAATTCCATGTTAAGCCTCTCCAGTACATTTGTTGTTCTTAGTCTCTTCCTGGAAGATTCACCGTATGATCTTTAGTTGTACAGTGAGGGATGCCATCTCTCGAACATGTCAGATGCCCTGTCAAGCCCCTCCTTAACAAGCGTGTCCTGTGCCTTTGACACCAGTGATTCATTCTCAAGAGCCTGCTTCACGATCTGCATAACACATGACTACTTCGTCTTCGGTATCAGTTTCGTGATATTCTTCATGGAATGGACATGGGTCAAAATTAAACCGGCGATAGTGGTCATTTTTATTCCTGCGAAAATGCACAATTATGAACCGGCGTTTACACTTTTTTCAGTATTTCACTCATGATCTCCCCTTTCTCCATCCCGTACATCCTGATCCCTGACAGTATGAGGAGAACATCCCTCACACTGTATTTCCCATCTATCATGTTGAGAATCTGGAAGTGAAGGTACAGTGACAGCAGGTTGAGAAACGTATTATTGAAGAGATTGTGATTATTCCTCAGCCATGATCAATCAACCTAAAGCTCGTTCTTGTAAACAGTAAATGCGTATTCCACATATTCACGCTGTTTGTTTAATCAATATATTCTTTCCAGTTCCTTATTTAGGTCAGAAAGAGAGTACATTTTTCCAAAATTAATTTAGATCCCACCATACTGTTTCTTTGTTCTCTTATTTTCCTCAATCTTAAGGAGAAAGCACTGCTTCTCCTCCGATCGCAGACTCCACGGTACTCCCGTGAACCTGCAAAATCACTGGGATTAAACACCATGAACTTAAGTGGAACCTTCCGGTTACCTTCAATCTTTTCCCAATCTGTACTTTTTACCTTATCTAATGCGATCTTACTCAATAACCTAGATTGAGTTAATTAGAGACTTATTCTCTTATCCAATTTATTCCTCTAGTGTACGTGCTGCCATATTTATGACTTCATTGATCTTTGGCTCAACGATCTTCTCCATTGTGGTGATTGGATCGGGAAGTCTCCCCTTAAGGTTGTGCTTCTTGTAGAATACGGCATATGTCATTGATGGAAAAGGATACTCATTAACCAGCTTGAAAAACTGGTTAAGCTGTTTCTGCGCCTTTATTGCTCTTGCAATATCTCCATTTACATAACTGAGATATACTTCAAGGGCCATTGGATTGATGTTTGTTGTTCCACAAACTCCACCCTTTGCACCCATGATGAGCGACTGGAGCAGAAGATCATCCTGTCCCTGATATATCTTAACCTTACCTGAAAAGTTTGCAGCGACTTCATTAAAATACCGAATATCACCGGAACTTTCCTTAATAGCTTCAATCTTTCCAGTTGAATCCATAATGTTTGAATATGTTACCATATCCATCCTGGAATTCGTCAGCTGCGGTATGCTATAAATATATATCTTGCCATTGAAGGAGTTACTGACAGCCTCATAATGCCGGATCATCCACGATTGTTCCGCTTTATTATAATAAGTAGGCTGGAGGACAATCCTGGTGAAGCCTAGATCCTCAGAAAATTTGGCCATTTCAACTGCCTCCTCTGTATTTTGAGACCCGACACCCACCAAGACCTCAAAATCCATAGCCTCTAGAT
>JAKARU010000007.1 GCA_021819225.1 Thermoplasmata archaeon | reverse complement strand
CTCTTGCAATTTCAGAAAAATCACTATCTGACCTGATTTCAATATTCAGTCCCCCTTTATTGAATGAGGCCGCAAATCTTCCTTTGTAATCCTTTCCAAAGAACGCGGGAATATTCCTTCCGTTTATCATCACCATGGTTCTCCACAGGTTTGAATACGGTTCAGATGAGGTTTTCATGAGATTCTTCGGAAATCCAGAATAAAACCAGTCAAGAAAGAATTCCTTTACGGATATCTTCATGCCTCCTAGCTCAAGATCCTGTACCAGCGTAATATGCCTTACATCGTCAATCCTTAATTTGACTCTCCCATTATTTTCCGGAAACAGGTATGGAACAAATGGGAGTTCATATTTATTGATTTCTTCAGCCGGGATTTCTCTTATCATTATCTCTCACCATGTTTGATATATACCCGATTTTTTTAGATTCTACCCTTACAACATCTCCATCCTCAAGGAACGGGTATTTTCCAGACATTGCCACTCCAGGAGGAGTACCACTGAGGATCATGTCCCCCGGAAAAAGAGTTATGAATTTACTGATATAACTGATCATTTCAGGAAATGAGAATATCATCTGACCTGTATTTCCATTTTGCCTTTCGGCCCCATTGACGGAGGTCCTTATATCAAGGTCATCTTCCTTCCCGATATATACCTGGGATGAAACAGGTAGGAATGTGTCGGCAGCCTTTCCCATTATCCAGTTCTTGCCCAGGCCTTCTGAAAACTGGTTCTGGATATCTCTTGCACTCACATCATTCACGACGGCATAGCCAGCAATAGATTGGGAAGAGGCCTGGATTCCTGCATCCCTGGTTTTCCTGGAAATGATGGCTGCAATTTCCCCTTCATAATCCAGTTTCCTGACAGGTCCTGGCCTTATTATATCTGAATCGTACGATGTAACAGAACTTGGAAATTTTGGAAAGAAGTATGGAAATTCCGGTGATTTCTGTCCAGTTTCCCCTGAGTGATCAGTGAAGTTCAGGGCAGGGCACAGTATCTTGGATGGATTAACTGGAATCACGGTGTTTCCCGTGTTTTCAACCATCGTTCCGTTATTTTCGAGTTCATCTAAAAATCTTTCAATGTTTGCATAGAAATCATTTATCTGTATGTTTCTTTCGAGAAATTTTACTTTCTCTCCTGCAATAAGCACAGGACAGATCATCCCCCTACTGCTTGAAAAGCCGATTCTCATGCATATGTATTATCTTGGAATATTTACACTTTGGTCATTCCGCGGAAAATTTGCGTATATTGAATAGTTAGTTGCCAGCCACATAAATGGAAGGGAAATCCCGAGGAGAACCAGGGAAAAAATCTCCTGGCTGGCCAGGCTGTATATGGGCCAGATAACGCTCTCCGTGACAACAGAGTAGTAAAGGGCTAAAACGAAAATGACAGGAAACATGCCTGCAGCATACTCAAAAGCAATAACTCTATCTATCCTGTCAAGTCCGGTCAGAATTACGGAAAAGATAAAACCAGTCAAAATTGAAGTAACTCCCATTATTGAGAACAGGATTCCACTTCCCACAGTCATTACAAGTACAGCAGGCCAGTACCAGATGACCATCAAAAACAGCATGGCGATTATGAGCAAGGACATCACGATCTTTCCAGGTTTCAATCCAACTGTTAAAAACTGCATAACATTTAAAAAAATATAGGTGGAGACAACAAAAACGCCAATACTTGTGCCAAAGTAGAAAAAGAGATTAGATTCCAGATTGAAGGAAGTGCCTAACGTTATGAAGACTGGTATAAATAAGATGCCCAACACTGATGCGGTCAATTTTATCCTTGTTATATGATTCGAATTCCATAGATATTCAAATAATCCTGTATTTCCACGCTTCTCAAGTATCTCTATATAAATGAAAGTCAGCAAGGAGAGAATAAGGCTTTCAAGAATAACCGGTACCGAAATGACCCCGAGAATTTCAGCTCCGATTGCAGGTATTATGGATGTTGTTGTTTCACACTGGCAGGAAAGCACAGAAAAGGACATGGATGCCAATCCAAAGGCTTCCCCAGTTTTGCCTCTACTCCTGCCTGCAATTTCTATTATCTTCCTGGAGTTCTCCATAAGAAGGAATCCGAGAAGAAGTATGATTATAAGAAACTGGAAACTTATACTCAAAACGAAGAATCTTTGAGAAAAAATTACAATACCATCCCTGAAAAAGATCGGGATCCCTGAAAGCCTGACATCATCAGAAATGTTCGCAACAAGGACATCATTAATTTTCTGAATGGGATCATACCTCAGGAGAGATGCAATAAACAGCATTATGACTCCATATGTTACATAGGCTATTCTGTAAAACTTCCGCTTATTTGTCTCCATAATATACCTGAATCCGAGGATAAAGGCGAGGATCTGAAGTATCATTATGGAAAGGTTTGAAAAATCAAGAAATATTGTAAGAGTATCTGCAATCAAAAAAACTGAGATGAAATAGCCTGAGAGTATTTCGTGAATTTTTTCAGAGAAGATCTCCAAGATGGGCATCATCATGATGATCATCAGAAACAGGAATGTCAGTTCCTCAGATCCATGGGAAAAAACAAAATCTCCCGAATAGTTGAGTAAGATGATGGAAACCAGGTACAGCAGGTCTGAAGTAATGATAAGTATGTGCCCTCTCTTCAAGAGATCACCCTGACGTAATACCCAAGCAGTGTCATCAGCAGTCCAAGAATTACCAGCGATGTTGACCATAACAGTATTTTCCCGCCAGACTTCCTCCCAAGAATGACGCCCATCAGAATCAGGGTTAGGTAGGAAATTCCAATAGATATCCCCTGAATCCTCTCAAAGAGGGAATATGAAATCAGTGGAATTGCAGCACCAACAAAGCCCATGAGCATCGATATACTCCCTCCCCTGAAAGCGTCAACGAAAAGTTCTATATCCACTTCATTTCGCAACCTTCTGGAGCCCTGTGGCCTCAGGTGTCTATATACCAGGCTATCTTCTGCCCTCAATTTTCCATATTCAGCAACAAGATAACTTGATGCTCCCACAACTGATGAGCCAAGTGCTATTCTCACGGAGAGGTCAAGGGACATTGCAGTATCACTCAGAATAGCCCTGCTCGCAATCATTAGGGCTGTGATGATTCCATCTATTGTCCCGATTGTGAAGGCAAATTCCAGGTCGGAATTCACTGATAACGCCTTATATTTTCTACAAGCCTGCTACCAGCTGCTATCTCGTCAACAGAGTGGACAACTGCACCTGTGGCATCTATTTTTTTAACAATTTCATCAAAATTCATGTTGTTGCCTTCTATGGTGATATTCGTGCCCATTGTTTCCATGTCAATTTCCGTGACACTGATATTTACTCCTTCAACACCCTTCACTGAGCTGATTGCCTCTGAAAGTTCCACAAGAGTAGGCCTGTTTAAACCCTTCCCTACATCCAGAATTAACCTCCTTATGTTCATATGCTTATTCTCCGAAACTATACTCAACCTTATTAATGATATTAGATAAATGTTATGAAAACCTTTTGATTACATTCATGTTGTTTTGTACCATTTGCATTGCTTCATGAATATAATTGATAATTACCTGGCAACCATTATTGAATCTCACGTGAGGGTCTAAAATCGGGTCTGTAAAAGAATGCACACACGAATTAAGATACTTCAAGTGAGTACCAAACTGCAAATTGGGGAAGATCACTCGATAATTGCCTGAATCCTGATTTAACTCATCTTAAACCAACCGGCTATATGCCTCATCTTCAATTTACTTCAGTATAATGAAAGGCAGGTCAAAAAAAGAATCAATGATATATGAGAAATATTTTTAATCACGACACAATAGCAACTCATGGAAGATCGCAGAAAGGAAATGATAATCGTCATGCTTCTGGTGATCATGATGTCTGCCATAATGTTCTATGTTTCGTACCTTAACACGGCGACATAAGATGAGGTTTGGAGTATTATCTATCGGGAACGAGGTTGTTAAAGGGAGGACGGTCAACACCAACGCTTCTGAAATATCGAGGAGTCTGATAGATAGCGGCCATGAAGTCATCTATGTGGTTACATGCAGGGATGATGAGGGGGAAATCTGTAAATCCATTAATTTCCTGATGCATGACTGCGACGCAATCATCACAAGTGGAGGCCTTGGTCCAACACCGGATGACCTCACATTGAGGGCACTTTCTTCGTGCCTGAGTCTACCCTTGAAAGTGGATGCAGAAAGTTTAGAGATGCTTCGCCGGAAATATAAGGAGTTTAATCTTGAACTTACTGATGAACGGAAGAAAATGGCAATGATGCCAGAAGGCGCTGAACCGATGGAGAATAAAGTGGGCACAGCCCCTGGTATGTTTCTAAGGCATGCAGGAAAACTCATCTTCTCAACTCCCGGTGTTCCCAGGGAGATGCGTGGAATGCTGGACAGTATTGTTGAACTTGCGGGAAGGGGTAACCTGAACTATATTTCAAATGAAGTAAGGATTTCGGGAATAATGGAAAGTACATTTGCTCCTTATGTAATGGAGATAATGGACAGGTTTGAGGGCAGGATTTTTGTAAAGTCACATCCAGAATCAATTGAATTGAGGGACCCGATTCTAACCATTGAAGTTTATGGTTATTCTACAAATAAGGAGGAACTGAGTAGGGATATTGAGGAAGCCATTAATTCAGTGAAAGAGATATCCAGAAAGCTCGGAGGGAAGATATCCCAATAGCCTAAGGCCATCATGCAAACTGCAAAATTTCAATGGAAAATCTTTCATGATATCTGCGATCAATCATGCCTTTGCCCAGGATAATAACGATTCGTTGAAATTTTTAATGTATTTCGGGTAAATATTTTTATTCTCATTGGAATTCGTTAGGAGATCTGAATGAGAGAACTTGAAAAATTTGAACTGAATGCACTTGAGCTCTGCAAGGATGAATCATTCAAAGAAAAAATGAGGGCAAAGCTCCAGAAAAAACCGGAACCGATAGATGCTTATGAGCTGAAGAAACTCGAAAACAAGATCGAAAAGATAAATAAGAAATTTACTCAGTGATGGCCCGGAGGGAAGACTTCCATGTCAAAATCGTAATATTCCTTCTCATCGAATCTTAATATGTCGGGGTTTATCTTCAATTTCACAGCCATGTGATAGGCGAAGTAATAAGTGTAAGCAATAGACTGGATTGGAAACTCGAAGTCATTTCTTGTATCAAAATATATTTCAAAATCACCGGTTCCGTTAATTGTAAGTGACCTTGACCCAACATGCCTTATGCCCTTCACGATCTGTCCAGTCCTGTCACGGTCCTTATGCCCTGATATTGTGATTATCAGAGTATTCTTATCCGTAACGGAGGTGCATCCGTGATTGTATTCTTCGAGTTCAATACCTTCCGAGTGAATATGAGTTGCCTCCTTGAGTTTCTGCGCTGTCTCCCTTGCTGCTATGAAATTATATCCTGCACCGAGGACAAAAATATTCCTTATATCTTCAAGTTCACTGACGACGCTCTTCATTTCACTATCAGCCCTATACAGTGTCCTGTCCATAATATCTATGAAACCGTTAAAATCATAATCATCACCGGATATCTTCCTCGATATAATTGCGCTCGCAAGAACATTGTCAAAAAAAGCCTTGGTATTACACAGTGATCTGTCTCTGGCATTGATGATTACGGGTATACTGCTTTCCTTTGCGAGGGGGGACTCCGAATAGTGTGTTATCCCTATGACCTGGGAGTCATGGTGATTCCTTATCGCCTCCATTGTGGAATATGTCTTCCCTGTATGTGACACGGCAAGTATGTTTGGAAACGGTGTATAATAATTTGCAAGCTCATAACCCATATAAGAGTTCCACAAACCATTGTTATTTCCTGTAAACTGGAAACCGAGCACTCCCGCATGGTAAGAGGTCCCATTTCCGGTAACCGTGACTCCAGAACGCCTCATGTCCAGATCAATCCTGTCCACATCCCTCTGGGTAACCTTCAGTGCCTCTGGTGTCTCCTTCAGCATTTCATACATCAGGTAGGGATGGCCTCTTCTTATCTCTGGCAATTCATCAGTCATAAGGGATTAAGTTGAATATCAAATAAAACCATTTGGTAAATTTTTTTTCACAAAACATTATCACATCCTCATTTCACGGGCACTTTCTGTGATTGATAATCACCGGAATCTGCCAAGTATATTTGTTGAATTATCAACTGATATATACCTTCATCGGATAATGGTTTAATGGGGGCAGTTACGAGAGTGGATGGCGACTATTCAAACATTATGTCCTACTTTGGCCAGATGCTTTCGATCAAGAAGCTGAGGGAGTTTGACCTTCATGACTTTCATCTTCATTATGAAGGTTTTGAGTCCATAATAGACGCAGATAATGGACTGAAGGTGTTTGTTGATGAATTTCCCGATTCAAGAGACCTGGACAGAATAACATTCCTGAAATTCAATGTAAGGTCTGCTTCTCATTCATTCTCATTCATAATTTCCTGGGAATATTCTGAATTTGAAGGAATAGGTAATGAAAATGCCGTAGCATTCCTTGATCTCATGGATCAGTCAACCTTTAGATTCTTCTGAAGATCTGAAATTCCCTGTTCGGGTTTTGAAGGAAGTAGTATCAACAAGGAGAGGCAAACAAAAACATTAATTCATTTAATCATATCATCCATATAATGGCTCAAATCAAGTTGAGGGGAAGACTGGATACGTTTTACAAGGTAAGGGTTGTCCTGATATTGTCATTCGCAGTATCGTTCATACTGACAACCAATATAGGACAGAGGTATTTTCCAAAGTCTGATCTTGTGACCAATAATATCGTAGCCTTTTACAGTAACTCCAATATTCTGAATTTTTACGGGACAATTATGGGTCTTTTAATGGCTGCCTATACTGTTCTTATATCGATGATACCCATATTCCACCCGGACAGTCTGAAGCAACCAATATTTGGGCAGATAAACAGGCTATTTGTATTCACCATAATGATCGGGCTGGTATCAATGCTGCTCAACTTTGCCAGCTTCATTGTTGATAAGTCCTCATTTTATTTTGTATTTCTTGAGGTTTTCCTTTTCATATCATTAATCACAGGTATAATATTCTCAGTGTTATCACTATCTGATATATTCAATATACTCAGGGGCAAGAAGATTTCCAGGGAGATTCCCAGAGAATCTGGAAGCCGGGGTTCAAGAACAAATCAAGAGAGCGAAAAAAATGATTCAGGTAGATAGATGGATCGAAGTTCTATGGTTTATATTCATATTCATAATAATACTTCTTTCCATCCTAAGGTTGTACCTCATAAGATGGTGGAACAAGCATGAGGAAATAATAGACCCTGAATTTAATCCAAAGGTTCACGTTGTAATTCCCTGCAAGGGGATTGATATAAACATGGAGGATAACCTGAAATCAGTACTTAAACAGAAATACACGAATTTTGACGTCACTGCTGTTGTAGATTCGGAGGATGACCCATCCGTTCATTTGATAAGGAGCCTGAAGATAGGAATAGTTATTACAGATCCAGGCTATACTGGCAGCGGAAAAGTAAAAGCAATCAGCACGGCCATAAGAGACATCCCCCCTGAGGATGTAATTGTCCTCGTTGATTCAGATACCATGGTTAGTGACCAATGGCTTTCATATCTTATCAATCCGCTGAGAAACGATAAAATGGGAGCAGTAAGCACATATCCGTTCTACATTCCAGATGATAGCAACAATTTTTGGGGTCTGGTTAAGAAAATATGGGGATATCTTGGCATAAACATGATGGAGTTCAAGCCCGCTAGATTTGTCTGGGGAGGATCTGTTGCATTCAGGAGATCATTACTGGACGAGAAGGACTTCAGAAGATTTACTGAAGCAGTCTCTGATGATGCAACGCTGACTTCGATATGTATGGAAAAGAAGCTTGACCTCGAATATTCCAAGAAGGCAACACCAACCGTTTTCGTAAGAGAAAGTAAGGAATCATTTATGGAATGGTCAAACCGGCAGATGGCGATCAGCCTTTCTTACAAAAAATCCGCATTTCATGTCGGGATACTCATGTATGGGCTCATAATAGCTTACATACTGACCCTCATTCCACTGAGCTTATTTGTATGGTGGCCATTTGCTCTCGGTTACATACCATATCTATTCAGCATCTCTGTTAATGTAAACCGCGACAGGAAGCACATATCAAGAACAGTACTGATAACACTCATCATGCCTTTTATTTTCATTTTGAATATGATAAATGGAAACAGGATGAGCCACATAGAATGGAGAGGACAGAGGTATTCCCTCCAAAAATAGATCAATTCTCCTTTGGCAGGAATGATTATTATATATAGAAAACATAGGGAGACAATGGCATCTTTGAAGTTATACTACAAATTGGGCCTCATCGGATCGCTGGTTGTCATATTGCTCGGCGTTGCCGTTATATTCCTTCACCAGTTAACGTCATACATATCGTTCTTCGGAACTGTCTCAATAGGGGCGGATGTTGTGTCCAACATGGTGTTTGGAGTGGTGGCACTTCTTGGAACTGAAATCAGCAGGAAGAAAAGAAACATAGGGCTTACGGCGATGACGGTAATATCGTTTGCTGGAATCGTGGCTTATCCGGGAATATTTACAATCGGTTACATCATAGTACTTGCAGCTGTTATTGTTGCACTGATTCAGAAGTAATCAGGATAGAAAACTCTTTAATTTTCTCTATTTTGAAGTACTTTTTTTGCAGTTCCATAGTCCGGGAAATTTCCATCATCTCATTTGATATAACAAAATATTAATACAAATCAAAAATAGACCTCTATGGCGTACGAAGCTGAAATAAGCAGAAGAAGGCCGGGACTTTTCATATTCCTGGTGGATCAGTCAAGATCGATGAGTCACAAGATTTCTGGTGGACAACATTCAAAGGCACAGGAAGCAGCTGATGCAATAAACAGGCAGCTTAATGAAATTATAAGCAGGTGTACAAAGTCAGACGGTGTCAGGCCATATTTCGAGGTTGGTGTCATTGGATATGGATACAGGAGTGGCGACGCAACCGGGCTGATATCTGAACAGCCCATCCCGATAAACGAACTTGAATCCCATATCCTGAGAATGGAGAAGAAGACACAGACCATAGATGGAGAAGAGATCGAGATTGAGTTTCCTGTGTGGTTTGACCCCGTTGCCTCATTTGATACACCAATGGTCAAGGGTCTTACAATTGCCAAACAGTGGATTGAGGATTGGGTACAGAGAAATCCTGAATCATTTCCACCCGTGTTGATAAACATAAGCGATGGAGGGGCCACTGATGGGGATCCAGTTTCAATTGCCGAGAATATAATGAATATAGAAACATCTGATGGAAAGACGCTGATCTGGAACTGCCACATTTCCGAAAGGAGTGAGAGGAGCATAAGTTTTCCAACAGACCTGAGCCAGATACCTGAAGAGAAGCATTCCAAGGAAATGTTTGATATGAGCAGCATAATTCCGGAATCAATGCTTGCAATAGCAAAGGAGGAGTATGCAGACGTTGAGACAGGAGCAAGGGCATACGTGTACAATGCCAATTTGGAAGATCTCATAAGACTTCTGGATATCGGTACAAGGGTTGTATATAACAAGGTCAAGTAATGGCCATTAAATCCTTTAATTTCTCAAAAGCGGGAAACCGTCAGGAAGAGTCAGAGGACAGCTTTGCATATGACGAAAAAAGTGGAAAATATGCAATCTGCGATGGCGCCAGTGATTCAATTTTCTCGGGTTTATGGGGATCATGTATTGCCAGGCAATTTGTCTCCGGAAATTATAATCTAAGCAATCCGGAGGATTATTCCAGCATGTTGATTGATGCAAGAAGGGTCTGGTATTCAAGTATAAACTGGGCAAGACTCCCGTGGAATGTGAAGAACAAATCCATACGGGGGTCATATTCCACATTCCTCGGTATCAATCTGATTGTGGATGATGCCAAGTACTGTGATGCATGGGCAGTAGGGGATTCCTGTCTTTTCATACTTGATGACACTAACATTGCAAGTTTCCCGGTGAGCACTCCTGACGATTTTGGAGTCCATCCAGATCTGATATGGAGTGGATACGGTCATCCAATGAACGAAAGAAAAGAATATATCCCTGATTACAAGGTCAAGAAATTTTCCGCTGAGATAAAGGAAGGTAGCCAGGTTGTGATTGCCACAGATGCCTTATCAAAATTCTTAATGGAGGGCGGTTTACCCGCATTTGATAAGATGCTGGAAAATATTGACAACAGGGAATTCTTTGACCATCTGAGAAGCGACGGCACAATTAAGAACGATGATCTCGCCGCCATCATCATTTCATCTTGATTATTTTCTGGATATCAACACCATCCCAGTCGGGTGAATTTTTAACATATTCCTTGAGCAGGTTTGCAAGCCTGCTAGACTTTCCACCGAGTTTTTCTATATCCTTGAAGACACTTGACTTTTCGGGGGAATTGTAGTCGTTGATATCAAAGAGAAGCTTGTCAGGGTCGTTCTGGTTATACTTCCACAGATCGGGTGATTTTGACATTGCGAACAGGGACAGATAGATCACAAGTGCTGAGAAATTGTCAAGCCTTGGCCCATAATACCTGCCCCTCTTAGGGTGCTGGAATGATTCATGTCCCAACTCTTCCGAGCCAAGGTTTTTAAGCGCGGGCACAAACATGCCATCGTAGTCGATTATTTTCAGCTGTAACTTTTCATCTATGAGGATATTATCCCCGGACAGGTCACCATGTGCTATGGAATTGGTCTGCATGTCAATCACGCACTGCAGGAATGATTTAGCAATGGACGACATCTTTGCGGGATCCCTGTAGTTTGCGGTTATGTAATTGAAAAGGGTCTGGCCCTCTATCCATCCCATTGTTATAACAGGGAAGAACTCAGCAGGTTTGGACGGAGTCCTGACTGCATCAGCATAGTACCTGAAATCTATCAGGAATGGGAGCCTGGCGCTTTCAATTTTCTTGCTTATCTGGTAATATCTTGTATCGATATACTGGCTGGCCCTTGTAAAACACTTCATTGCATAATAGGATTCATTCACCTGGAACTTGAACACGACACCGAAGTTTCCGGCTCCATGTATCAGTGTCCTGTATTTTACGTTAGAGTTGGGTATGAACTTCGATCTCCTGAGGTCCTCGTATTTCTTTGAAACACTGAATTCCACGTTCTGCAGTGCCTGAGCATAGGAAGATGAGTTCGGCCAGTTCCTTTTTGTCTTTGGTGGAGCTGGGTTAACAGGTTTTTCCTCTTCCCTGATCTCCTGAGTGCTCTTGTTGAATTCCTTGATCCTCTTAATATCGTCCTTCAAATCTTCCAGGCTCTTCTCGATCCTGATGAATTTTCCGTCTTTCCCGAGAAGATAAAAGGAGAAATTATAACTCTTCGTGAGGTCAATCTTGATTGAAATCCTGAACGAGCCCTCCTTCCGCCTCAGAGTCTGAACGGAATCCCTGCCCCTGTAGTCCCTCACCGTAACTTCGACGACCCTTATATATTTCGAATTTTCCGGGACGACCCTTATCAGCATCTTCTTCTTTTCATCGTCATATGAAATGGCTTCAACCCTGCCTTCTGGCTTCATATTCTTGAATTTCCTGTAAAGAATTTTCTTGATCCCACTCAATTCGGGCTCTTCTGTTTCCATTACACTCCTCGCGCAAACACTTTATGCAAAATAATATTAAAAGGTATGCCAGTATGATGGAGGTAAATGGAAAATATTTAACCAATATTCCATTGAGGTCTCTACATTATGGCAAGAAATGAAAATGTAATAATATCAGCAAATCCCGGGTCTGGTAAGACTGAGAAAATTGCAGAAGAGGTTGTGGGGAAGCTGAAGGAAGGAGTCAATCCAGCTGATATACTCTGCATAACATTTACAAGGAAGGCTATGGGGGAGATGCAGGAGAGGATATCAGGAAAGATTTCCGGGATGAATTTAAATATCAACACGCCGAGAATCGAGACATTTCACTCGTTTGCACTTTCATTGCTCAAGGACAAGGGAAAATATCAGGGTACTGTTTCAGAAAGATTCATGAGGTATTCGATCTTGCAGAGCATGAGCAGGAGGAATCTGATGAATTACGGAATTGAGGTCCTCATGGAAGACTATCCCACCATCATAAACGTGGGCAAAATTGTGAACGCAATTAAATTTCTGAAGAGCTATGGAATATATCCAGGGAACGTTGACAGGCCATCCCTCCTAAACAGCATCAGGCACGTATATGAAACGGAAGGTGGCGTGCGAGGATACACACTGGAAGAGATGGAAATTCTGGCCGATAAGTTTCTCTATATTTTCAACGATTATGAAAAATCAAAGCGTGACGGATACCTTGACTATAACGATTATCTGATCAGGGCAATAGAATCAATGGAAAAGAGTTTCAGCAAATATCATTATGTGTTCGTGGATGAGGTGCAGGATATAAGCGAAATCGAATCCAGGATAATCAGGCTTGCAGGTGAACGGTATTTTCTTGTTGGTGATCAAAAACAGGCGATATTCGGTTTCCAGGGAGGTAATACAAGGTCCTTTGACAGTTTCCTCAATGACTCAAATTTCTCCAAGGGAAGTATAGAAGGTACCAGGCGGCTTCCAGAAAAAATAAGGGACTACTGCATGAATTTCTTCCTGAAGTCAGAACCAGGATATTCAGGCGATGAATTCTCCCATTTTGGGTCGCATGTGAAGAGTACGGATGGAGAGGTGAGGCTGATTATACCTGAGGATGAGAAATTTACCGAAGAACTGACAGCCCAGACCGTTGAGAAAATGCTCTCTGAAGTAAGGGAAGGTGATACAATAGGGATTATCTCGCGAACCAATTCACAGGCTGATCAACTATCATCCATTCTCGATTCCCACGAAATAAGGCACCAGAAGATCTCCGGCGAGGGTATTGACGGTGATGCCGGAAGAGAGATATACCTCTTCCTGAGGGGTCTTTTCAGCAACCGGAATGAGGACATTATCGCCATGCTTTACACGCCATTTTCAGGTCTGACGCTTAAGGAGGCAATGCAGCTTTCAGACAGGATTAAGTTTGCAGAGAGTCCTGGAGAAATGCTTCCAGACGAGCTGAAATTTGCAAGGACCGAATATACGAGGGATAAGCAGTCACTCAAACGCTTATTTTCAGATTACATAATACCATTGAGTCTCAGCATTTCATCCAGGTATTTCATTACTGCAAAGGACATATCCAATACAATAGATGAATACTTTGACTATCTTGGGATGGAGAATTTTACCAGTCTTGATGATTTTCTCCTGTTCCTGCTGCAGGATAACGTCATTGATGATGACATCCCAGATTATTCAAGGGTTTCCGTCCTCACAGTTCACAAGGCGAAAGGGCTTCAGTTCGACCACGTGATATACCTGCCAAAATATGTTCGTGGCAAGGAGAGATCACCAGTTGACACGGTTGTTGAGATGATTCTCAGGCAGGCCGGCTACCATTACGGGTTTGAGGAGAGGGAAAGGGAGGAGAGCAGGATTGATTTTGTGGCTCTTTCAAGGGCAAAGAAGTCACTTACGTTGATAACCGGAAGGAAGAATATTGATAGATACAATATCCCTCCATGTTCCTTACAAAGTGGGAAGATCGAGAACAGGGTCAGGAATGAGTTCGTTTCTCTGAAGAGCCTGATGGAAAAGAAGAAGGAGAGCAGTGAACCATGGCTGATCAGTTACATATACCGGAAAATCAAGTCTTTCCAGAACCTCAGTTTCACGATGATGGGCAATCTGAAGAGAGGAAGGCTTGAAGATTTTGTCATAACATATATTCTTGGTATCAGAGAGAGTTCCAGTGCAACGGAATTCGGGACTAAGATTCATTCCTACATTGAAAATTATATAAACATGAATGAGAAGCCCCAGAACCTGATTGACCCGAATGAACTTGAAGCATGGAAGAATTTCATGGAATATGACCGTACGGTAAGGCAAACATATAACGGGAAGTGGATTCACTCCGAAATAAGGGTACGGAAGAACGTGAAGGATCTGATTCAGGATGCCAGAGATTCCGTGAATATAGATGGAAGGATTGATGGAGTATATTCGTATATGGACGGTGGCATCGAGAAGTTTGTCGTGGTTGATTTCAAGACCTCCAAAAAGCCGAATTCCGAATATTCCCAGCAGCTATCACTGTATGCATACCTTTATTCTCTGGAGAAATCAATCAACCTGAACATGATTGAATCTGAAATATCCTACATTTCCCTGAGAGACGAGAAGATAAATACGGGAAGGATGCAGTGGAGGAATGAAAGGATTCCATACGAGATAGAGCTCAGGAGCTTTGAGGAGGTAAAGAATTACATAGAGACATTCTTAAGTTACAGGATGTCGGCAGATGCCCTTGTAAGAGACATCATGGAAGTGAACGCAAGAACAGAATTGTTCAGAAAATTCCAGGATGAACTTAGAAAGGAGATTGAATCTCAATAACTTTCAAGACATGACTTTGAAGAAGAATCCGAACTGCTGTTGCACAATGCCTGGGTTCCTTTAAAGGATGATCGAATTACAGGGGAAACAATGACAATTCTCCAGCGTCAATATTCTTTTCAGATATTATTCGCCAATGCTGCATACACTCGTTAAATGCCTGATCTTTTGGCTTCCAGCATCTTTGCAATGTGTTGATTAGCTGGAGCGGCAAATGAAATTGCGGAAGCGGGCGGAATTCAAATTGGCACTGGTATACACAGTGTTCAGTTGCGCCTGATCATGTTCCCAATCACAACTGCATAAACGACAAGGAATATCACTATTGCAGGGAAGATCCCGATGTTGACTTCCGGACTGAAGACGAGAAGCAGGATGAAACCGAATGAAACAAGCAGGACTGCCGTCTCAATCTCGGATACATGCATGGAAAATTTCTGAAGCTCGGTATCGATCTCCTCAGGATCATATCCAGCCTGGATCATGGGCCTGCTAATCTTCCTCACAGTTTCATCCGCAATCATTGCAATCAGTGCAAACTCCATGACAATCAGGAAGAGGGAAAGAAGTCCTGAGGAAGATGGGTTTATGGCAGATAGTGATGGTACAAAACTTCCCACATAACCAGATGAGAAGACTACTGCAAGGATCGGGAATAAAAACAGGAAAAATTTCACCTTTGAAAATGTTCCAAGTTCATTCGTTCCATCCTTTGAGGAGGCTGGATGTAAAAGTGCATACAGGAAGAACACCAGAAAGAGCGATGCAAGGACATATCCAATGTTGCTGTCTGCAGTAAGGATGAAGACGAGGAAGAAGATTATTCCACCAGTGGCGGACAACAGGAATGTTATCTTAATCCTCATTTTACCACCCGCTCAACCTGCCCAGTTTTAAAGCGGCATGTCCGAGGGTCTCGTTGACAGGATCCCAGATGACATCGCCCATGTAACTGTTTTTTCTCCCGGACATAAGGGCAGGGCTGAAGAAACCCTTCAGTCGCTCATCCACCTTCCTTGCCACAATCCCTTCGGGCCTGATATTTACCGTGGTAACTATGCCACCAAGGGAAATCAGTCTCCTCCTGAGTTCCTCAATCAGGATTTTGTTCCGTTCATCTATTGAAGTGACAATTGCAATCCTTGCCTTTGTCTCAAGAACAAGCCTGGCCATAGTCCTGTCTACAGGATATGATGACGTGATGAGTCGTGAGGATTCAACACGCAGGAGTATCTTCTTTATCTGGTTGAATGTGTCTGTTCCTGATGAAGGGACCACGAAATCCTGCCTGCGAACCATTCTTGAAGAGATTGGCCAGTACCCAACATTGTAACCCTTAGAGATCAGGTAATTGGAGCCTGAAAGAATAAGGGAGATGGCGTACTCCAGGGGATTTTCATATTCCGTCCCCCTCCGCATGAGCATTGATGTGTCCAGATAGAATATGTAGGTTTTCATTCCCTCCCTCTCATACTGGTTTACCAGCAGGCCACTGCGAGTCTGAACTCTCGCAGACGCTTTCCAGTTTATGGACTTGAAGGGGTCACCAGGAGCATATTCCCTTATGCTCTCGAAATCGGTTGTTGGAGGTCCCAGCCTTGTGGTTGAGCTTCTTGGCTTCAGTTTTCTCGTCTTGATCATGAACTGGCTCTTCTTGAGCATTTTAACCTCAGGATCAACCTGGATAGTCTTGCCAGTTTCCGTAACAGTTTTCCTGCTCTTTCCTGTACCGATGAGGGGACTGAAATCAACCCTCAGTGGCGACCACGGGAATACGCCCCTTCTCATTGCTTTCGCATGATAAGTCACGGTTTCCCTTCTTTCCTTGAAGCCCTTGTAGAAGATATGCACGTTTGTTCCAACCGTGATCTCCATCTCGTCATATACTGGCATAGAAATATTTACAAGACCGTACCCTCCCTTTATTCTTATGTCCACAGCCACATCGAATTCATCTCCTACCCTTATCCTTTCCGGGAGGGTATAGGATGAATCAATCCTGACATCCATGTCTGCGTACACAAGTATCGCCACGAACATAAGCGGGAATATGAAGACTGCAACCATGATCTTCTGCGTTGCCACAAGACCTGCAAAGGTAGTGGCACCGGAAAGTATGGTGAAAAGTATGATCTGCTTATTCCAGGAACCTATCAACGCCAATCACTTTGGTACTTCAAGCTTCTCAAGGAATTCTGAAACGACGTCCTCCTGCCTAACCTCATCCATTACCTGTTCAGGCTTCAGAACAAGACGGTGTGCCAGGCAGTTTACGGCCATTGACTTCACATCATCAGGTATAACATAATCCCTCCCATTCACCATGGCATAGGATCGTGAAATCCTGAGGAGCGAGATTATCCCTCTTGGGCTTGGTCCTGCCATCACCCTCTTATCATTCCTCAGCTCCCTGAAAGAGGAGATATACTTCATTATCTCATCATCGACTGTTATATTTTCACTGATTCCCTGAAGCTCAAGTAGAGAATTCTGGTCAAGTATCTTTGCTGCTTTGGAAGACGGGTCATCCGTTTTCCATTCCTTCCTCCTCCTTAGAATTTCCAGGTCATCCTGTGGATACCCGAATGAAAGTTGAATCATGAACCTGTCCATCTGGGCTTCCGGCAGTGGGTAGGTACCCTCGAATTCAATCGGATTCTGGGTTGCAATGACGAGAAATGGGAGTGGTAGTGGTATGGTTTCTCCCTCTATGGTCACCTGTCTTTCCTCCATTGACTCAAGAAGGGCGGCCTGCGTCTTTGGTGGTGCCCTGTTGATTTCATCCGCAAGTATAAGATTTGCAAAAATCGGACCCTTCATGGTTTCGAACTGTCCAGTAGATGCCCTCCATATTCTCGTTCCTGTAATATCACTCGGAAGTAGATCCGGTGTAAACTGCACCCTCCTGAAAGATAGCCCGAGAACTGATGACATTAGCTTGGCGACAAATGTCTTTCCTATGCCCGGGTTATCCTGAAGCAGGATGTGCCCGGATGATATAATCGCGGATACCATCTTGGAAAGGTTCTCCTTGTCGCCTACAAAGTACCTTGAAATTTCATTAACAATTCCTGTTGTCTTTCCCAGGCTTTCCTTTACATTTTCCTCAAAATTACTGTTCATATATTTTTTCACTCCTTGCAATGCTCCTTAGCAATCCATCGACTATCCTGGTCCTCTTATCTATTTCCCTTCTAATCTTATCCCTTCCATATTCGATGCCAAGTACGTACCCCACTGGAAGCTTGTATTCCAGGATAGGCTTCAGGAATTTTTCAACCTCATCGCTACTGAAGCCTGCTTCTGAAAGGTATGTTGAAATCATGATGAGAATCCTTTCCTTATTGCCCTGTACCTCAAATTCCTTTATGCTTTCTCCCATCCGGCTGATCTTCATAATATCCGATACATTCTCCTTCTTGTTGAATTTCTCATAGATCTGAAGCGAGTTTCTCTCTGTCAACAATGAAAGAGAGCCGTACCCCTGATACAGCCCCCGTCCTATTATACCGATCCCTGCTATGAATATTATGATAATGAGTGCATCTCCGAATGTGGATTTTGAATTCTGTATGTACAGCCCCGTAAGGAACCCTATCAGGGCAAATCCAGACAGGTAGAAGTCCCTGTTTGATATTACAAAGGACGAAAGCCTGATGAGTCTCTCCTTCTTTCCATCAACGAAATAAAAGAAAGGCGTCGTTGCAACCAGGAGCAACCCTGCAAAAGAAAATGCATAGGTAAGCGAGATCAGATAGGTCTTTGTAGCGGAAAAGAGTGCAAAGATGAAAGGCACCAGTGAAATTGACAACCTCCTGGTAAAAGCAGCCAGGTTTTCGTCGACGAAATACTGCTCCCTGTGTGAATCAAGGAATCCGGATAAAAATATGAAAGTCATGATTAGTGAACCGTACAGGAAGGCGGCCTCAAGGCCACTCAAATTCCTGTATGGTGAAAAGATTATTGAAAAAATCTCAAGATAAATAATAAAGAGTGAGAGGAGCGGTGCCAGAATTATACTGACATATGCAGAACTCTCCTTCCTGTCCCTCCGAAAAAGGGCATGCGAAATCTGCCTTCCGATAAGATAGACGGAAGTTGCCAGAATAATGAGTCCAAATAAAAGTGGGAATATCGAAAGTACAAAAATCAGTAGGAGGATGATTCCCGCTATACCCTGAATGGGCAGATCTTTCCCGGAATTACTGTCCAATTTTTTCACTTCTCCATATAATCAGGGGATTCTTCATCGAATATTTCAGATTTCTGAGGAAGGTTTCATATTCACTTCTTGAGATGTTTTTCCTGCCGTACATAACTAGATCG
>JAKARU010000142.1 GCA_021819225.1 Thermoplasmata archaeon | reverse complement strand
AATATATCATGGCGTTTGCATTCAAAATTCTTTCGAGACTCATTTTTTCGGGGGCAAAATCGATCAAATTCATGGTCTTGAATGATCCAATCCTTCCCCTGCTCTCTATCAATCTTTTAATGAAATCGTCTGTTTGCCTTATGTTCCTTTCAATTTCCCTTTCAATATCCGAAACCCGCATTCCTGTTTTCCTGGATATATACTTCACCGATTTATTCCTGCAGCGAAGCTCAAAGATCTCATCCAGATCCATATGGCTCTATATTGAAGAATTGAAGTTAAATATAGCTCGTTTTTTAAAGGACAGGAGAGGATTGTGAAAGTTATTAGATCTGGAGTACCGTGGATCACTGACAGTTAAGCTACCGGTTTTATTCCTTCAAATTTAATTTGAAATCATGAAAGTAGCAATTCCAGCAGAAAACGGATATGTGGGGGGCCCAGGCGAGTCACCGGAGGTTGAGGTTTTCCAGGTAACAGACGGCAGGTTGGATCTCATTGAAAAATACAGGAATCCGGCTTTGACGGCTGAGCACACAAAGGGAATATTCATGATAAAGTCAGCAATGGAGCGTGGTTGCGAGGCTCTGATACTTGGAGAAGCTGGTGCTCCAGCATTTAATTACACAAAGGGAAGGATAAAAATTTACAATGGAAATGGGATGAAGACGGAGGATGCCATGAATAAATTCGTCGCCGGTGGGCTTCCGGAAATGACAGGGCCCTCGGAACAGGGACATCACCATCATTCCATTTAGATCAGAACCTGTAACACGCAGTAATATGGTAAAGAATTCCCCTGGAGATATAGCTTACTCTATGGAATATTCTTCAATCAGGAGTATCAGGTATCTTTTCATTTCTTCCGAAGGATGTTCCATAGATCCCATGTCAATGCGCATGTCATACAGGTCTGCATACAGTTTTCCGAAGTCTGTATGAAAGTGAAGGATTCCCTTTCCTTTGAAATAGAAATGACCTGGTGTCTTTTCCCTGATATTTCGAATTTTTCTGATATTATCGAGGAGATCCTCCAGGTTTTTAAGATCCTCAATAGATGCATGCCTCATATTTACATAAGAAGGCGTCAAGATTTAATAGAATTTACCCATGTTATATGATGGAAAAGGAAGGAAAAGGAAACGCATCAGTCGGGAAAAACATAGGGTTTTCAGGATCATATATGGATACAACCGTGGATCCGTATGTAGACTTCTACAGGTATGCAAATGGAAAATGGCTGGACTCAAACCCAATACCTCCAGACAAAACCGGGTGGGGTGCATTCTCCGAACTCAGGGACATGAATCTTCAGCGAATGAAGGAAATTCTTGAAGAATGTTCAACGAAATGTACAGACGAGGGCAAATCAAACACTGATTTAGTGGGAAGATTCTACAAGTCTGTGATGAATACTGCAGAAATTGAGAAGAGAAGATTTGACGATGTCAGTCCATACATTGATAAAATTGAGGGCGCAACATCGATGGAGGCACTTTTTAAGGAGATTGTACATCTGCATCAATCTGGAATATTTCCATTTTTCAGCACATTTTCCAATAACGATGAAAAAAACAGTTCAGTATATGCATTTTATTTTTATCAGGGTGGACTCTCTCTTCCTAACCGGGATTATTATCTTGAAGAAAAATTCAGGGAAGTAAGGGATTATTATAAAGAGTATGTAATAAAGGCATGGGAGATGTATGGCCACAGTAGGTCTACTGCTGAGGAGGAAGCATCATCTATAGTGAAAACTGAAACGGAAATAGCAAAGGCCAGCAGAAAACAGGAGGATCTGAGGGATGCAGAAAGAAATTACAATAAATTAACCGTGGTGGATTTCAACAGCCGGTACAGCTCCCTGAACCTTGAAAATTACCTCGCAGGAATCGGTGTCAGGAAAGCAGATTATGTAATAGTGGGGCAGCCTGAATACCTTGATTTTGCATCCAGATTCCTGAAGGAAGGGGAAATTGAGGAGCTGAAAATCTATGTTAAGTGGATTGTTCTGAACAGTTTCATGCCAATGTTGCATAAGGAGGCTGAGGATCTTCACTTTGACATGTTTTTCAGGAAAATAATGGGCCAGAAGGAACCTGAGGATAGATGGAAAAAAGCAGTTCGTACCGTAGACACGTCAATAGGCGAAGCCCTTGGTGAACTTTACATGCAAAAATACTTCGGGGAGGATTCAAGGAAAAAAATGAATGTCATGATAGAGGAAATAAAGGATGTATTCAGGGAGAAGATAAAATCACTGGACTGGATGAGTGATGGAACCAGGGAAAAAGCACTTCAAAAATTCTCCAGGTTCAGGGCCAAGATAGGCGGGCCGGTCAGGTTCAGGGATTATACATCTGTGGAAATACTGCCTGATGATTATGCTGGAAACGTTATGCGTGCCAGCAGGTTTGAGATACGAAGACAGGCAGAAAGAGTGGGAAATGAGGTCGACAGGGAGGAATGGTACATGACTCCTCCAACTGTCAATGCTTATTTCAATCCCACAGAAAATGAGATAGTATTCCCAGCTGGGATCATCCAGCCACCGTTCTTTGATCCATCTGCGGATGATCCGGTTAACTATGGAGGTATTGGCAGTGTTATATGCCACGAAATAACCCATGGATATGACGATCAGGGCAGGCGATATGATGATGCAGGAAACTTAAGAGACTGGTGGACGGAAGAGGACGCGGCAAAATTTACGGAAAAGGCAAAGCAGATTTCTGATCTGTATGGTTCCCTTGAGTCGGTTCCCGGCTTCAGGGTAAATGGGCAGCTGACTCTGGGAGAAAATATTGCTGACTTTGGCGGAATAAGTATATCCTATGCAGCCCTGCAAAAACATCTTGCGAACCATCCTGAATTAAGGAGGGAAATAGATGGGTTCACACCTGAACAGAGGTTCTTCCTTTCCTGTGCACAGATATGGAGGCAGAACATAAGGGAGGAGATGGCCAGGATGTTAATATCCATCGATCCCCACTCACCTGGAAAGTTCAGGGGAATGGTTCCATTGTATAACCATCCGGAATTTGTCAGGGCATTCAAATCCACCGGAGGTCTGAATAAGCCGGTTTACTGCAGGGATATAATCATATGGTGATCCATTTGAATATTCAGCCCTGATATTCTGGGCGAAGTGAAAGAGAATTGAATCAGGTAAATCTCATGAGTTCTCTTAAAATTCCCTGACATTTTGCTTTTTTCTCATTGCTGTGCACATTACAGTTTAATAATGGTCAGAATTTGAAAACGACTAAAAATAATTTATCACTCTGGATCAGGGTCTATCCAGATGTCATTTTTCCCTGTGATCATAGAAACCTTTCCCTGACTTCATGCCAATCCAACCAGCATCCACAAGCTGCTTGATTGTTCTTGGAGGCATGTAGAAATCTCCCAGATCTCTTCTGAAGCTTTCCATCACATGATACAGTATATCAATGCCAACATAATCGGCAAGCTCAAATGGACCCATGGGCATTCCAGCACCCTTCTTCATCCCTATATCGACGGTTCTGTAATCAGCAACTCCAGACTCAACCACCTTCACAGCCTCGGTTATCATGGGTATCAAAATTCTGTTTACAACAAACCCTGGGGATTCCCTGGCTCTTATGGTTACAATATTCTCCCGGTTGTTTCTCTTTCCACTGAAGAATTCCATGACGCTGGTCACGACGCTCTCATCAGTCTGAAGTGCAGGGACAACCTCCACGAGAGGCATAAGGTATGCAGGATTGAAGAAGTGGATTACAATTGCCTTCTCAGGGTGTTTATAATGGGATGCCATTTCAGTAATGTTAAGCGAGGAAGTGTTTGAGGCCATTATTGCATTGTCTTTTAGAAAATCAGATATTTCCCTGAAGAGTTTATTTTTTACTCCCTGATCCTCAAATACAGATCGG
>JAKARU010000141.1 GCA_021819225.1 Thermoplasmata archaeon | reverse complement strand
TTTCATGAAAGGCCCCCACTTGCTCTTCTATCTGCAGATCTTATTATCCCTTCAAAGTATGAGAGCCTAAAAATTCCAATTTCTGGATCGTTATAAAGTTTTGCAACTCTCGAAATCCAACTCTTTCCCGTGTTACCTCCACCTATCTCAATCAGTTCAAGGCTCAAGCCAGTTGTTGGAACAATTAACCCTCCGCCAAGGTTAACCGTAGGAACTATGTCGTTGTCCCATAAACCTCTGGCAAACCTCTTACTTCTATCATAAGGAATCATCTCATTTGGCAAAGATCTAATGGAAACCCGGACTTTTCCATGGTGTGATGTAGCCAGATACGCAACTATGTCTGGTTCTCCATTATAAACCGCCAGTAAACCCGAAGCCAGTTCATGCCTGAAGTATTTCCTGTAATTTCTCAAGTGCTTTCCATCAAGGTCGTTTGGATTATACCACGCATCTTTTGGAGCTTTAGCGGGAAGCGTTATTCCTGATTTAGCAACACTATCACTTCTAAGCTTGGACTGAAATGCCGGATGCGCTTTACCCGCATCATGCCATCTGGAACCCCTCAAAATATACTCCTCTTCCAATTTGCTTAATGAGAGTTTTAAAAGGATCTCTCTTGCTTTGGCAACGACTTCGTCTGAGTGTTGTTCTATACTTTTCCAGTTTCCTTCTGAATAAGGATCATCTTCGTCAGATCCTTCCATGGCAAAGTGCATGTGTTGAATTGTTTCAACCTTCTCCTTTGAGCTTAAGTCCCATCCATAAATGGAGTAATATCCATCATCGGATGATATCATTATTGTCTTTCCTGGTATAACTCTCTCCGGACGTCTTATTTTATTCCATTTCCCATCATACCAATCCTTCTCCCATAAGGTAACGTTTTTCTTCAATAGTTCTTTCAGATCGGCCACAGGGGCGGAACAGAGTTCTTCTTTTGCAGGAAACTCCTCATCGTTTATGGCTTCTTGTGATTTTTCCTTCAGGTCTCTCCAAAAAACCTGAACATTGAAATCGTTTCTGTCGCGTACATAAACGGAAATATCGGTATCATTTCCGGAGATGTCTTTCGTTGTATCGAATAATTCCATGATATCCTTCTTGCGAATCACATGATTTAGAGTATTTAACTTAAATTTGATGTCAGGAAGAGCATCTATAGCTGCAGAGCCATTTTGAATCCCTTTCAAAATATCTAAGCTCTCTTCCAGGTCTTTATATTCATATGGTAATGCGGTTTTTTCTTTCTCCTTTATTTCTTTATCTCCATTTTTCACATCCTTAATAAAGGATTGTTTTTCATACAGTACGTTTATCTCTGCATCCTCAAATTCTGCATATCTGTTACATCTGCCGAATCTCTGCACCAATGAGTGCCACGGAGCCAGTTCAGTAAAAAGAATTCTACAGGATATATCCACTCCTGCTTCAATCACCTGAGTTGATACAACTATGGAATTCTTCTCATTCAAAAGCTTTTTTAAATTTTTCCTCCTGTCTTCTTCCCTGAATTGTGAGTGCATTAAAATAACGGGTAAATCAGGCCTTAATTTTTCAATGGTCTTTGAAATATCTATAGCTTTCTTGACAGTATTAAATATAACAAACGTTCTCGTCCCTTCTCTGTGTCTTTTCACTATTTCTTTAGCAGTCTCATTTACTTTCTTTGCTTCAAACTCCATAATTTGCAGTTTTTTCTTTGCATTTATTAGTGAACTGACTTTCTCGTTCTCCAGATCAATCTTATTCAAGCTCAAAATTATCTTATCTGTTGTGGCTGGGGAATCCACAGCTTCCAGCCATTCATTATTTGTAGTTGCACTCATCCATATGGTTTTGGTTCTCTTACTGACACCAAGTAAGTTTCTAAACGCATCGAGTTGAACTGTGGTTTTAATGGCATTTCCCATTAGCTGGATCTCATCAAATACCCATAGTGAATCATTGTTGAGAAACCCAAATTGAACAGGCCACCTGAACCTGCTCATTCCATAACCTCTGTTAAGTGCACGGGATAATAACATATCTTGTGTGCCAATTATAATTGCATTTTTTTCGGGATATAAGTCCCAATTGTCATTAGCTTCTCCTCCGATAATCTTTACAAGTTGAAATTCGCTTTGTAAATTCAATTTTTTAATCCATTCATAGGCTTTGTCGTAAACCTGTTCAACTAGGGTTCTCATGGGTAATGAATAAATTAATCTGCGTGGAGTAATGTTATTGGGTTGTGTCTTTCCTTCGTTGAATTTCTTCCATAACCACCCAATAATTACACACTCTGTTTTGCCCATTCCGGTAGGAACATTTACGATGTCAGGCAACTCTATGTTATTTGCAAAATTTGTCTGGTAATTGTAAGGTTCGAAATTTGTTGCTTTAAAAAAGAAATCTTTGAAGTTATCTATTTTAAACACCACATTAACAAAAGTAAAGAAATAAAAGTATTTAACATTTCTTATTCAACAAACTTTCATATAATGACATTCAGTAAAGGAGAGAAATTTAAGAGAATAATTATGCCATAGATAAAAACTGTACTGTTTAAGTAAGACGAAACTATCATTATTTATCCATAGGATACTTTCTATGGCTCCATTGAAGAGTTAAAGTGGTGTTTGGTTAACTATCTGTTAAACTTGATTTCCATTGCATTTATGCAATGGCCCATTTTTTTAATTTTAATCCCACTTTATCTCGATGTGATCTGAGTCATATGTACCTGCGGCGGTTGCAATCTTAGGTTTCTTTTTTACATAGTAAATCGACAGTACCAGAGCAACAACTGAAGACCAGATCAAACCAACCACTGCAGAGGATGCATAAGCGAGGTTATCGAACGATGGTGTAACATACTCAGCAAGAAGATCCTCATACACCGTGAAGAATATGACGACAAGAGCAATTGCAGACGAGAGTATCGGCACAACTCCATGAACAAGAGGTTTGAAAACTTTCTGTGTCCTGGTGTAGAGAGTGAGGCTTATGTTGGCGTACACGTGTGTGAATATGATTCCTATACCTGCCCCCGTCAGAAGTATCAGTGCGCCTATCTTCGGGCCAAAGAGGAAACCAAATAACAGGTTTATGATCAGCATCACGATCATGTATCCCCTAATTGCTTTGTAAGGACTCTTGTATTTCTTGTGAACCTCAGAGAACGATTTGGGGAATATGATCTTGTCTCTGCTTGCAGAGAACCAGACTCTGCTTACGGCATTTGTCTTGGCAACCCCGTTAGAAAGATAACTGTTTATTGTGAATACTATGAGCAAAATTGCACCTATGGGGCCCAAAAATTTTGTGAAAACGTAAAGTCCGGGATCAGAAGTGGTTGAGAAAGACCCTATATTTGATATTCCAAACCCTACGGTGAGGGCGTATGTTGCTGGAATCAGGGCTAAACCGGAGAACAGATATGATAGAAGCAATGAATTCTTTATCTTCTTCTTTGGTTCCTTAATCTCTTCTGAAATAGTCGTTGAGATACCTATCCCTGTGAAATCACTAATTGAGAAAATCATGGATAGGAAGAATATTGGCAGAACTCCCACTGGAAGTGTAAACGGTGCAAAGGAATTTGCAGGACCCACCTCGACTATTATGATCACAGCCGCTACAAAAAGGAAAAGGACCTCTGCCAGACCAGTTATGAAGGTATACTGGACGGAAGGCCTTATTCCCAGATAGGGTACCACTGTTATGTAAACAATCATCCCAACCGCAAACACAACCCAGAGGTACTTGAATGCGGATATCTGGGAAGAAAGCAGGAAAAGGAATGAGGATATCCCGAGAATTGCGAACGCAGAAGATGTAAGATTCTCGTACAGCCAGGAAAAAGCTGTAGCGGGGCCATAGAAACCTGACTTTGTAGAGGCAGCAGCATATGCGTAATACCCTCCTGCATTTGACCTGAGTTTCGAGAATTCATA
>JAKARU010000140.1 GCA_021819225.1 Thermoplasmata archaeon | reverse complement strand
TTCCGATCTCTGTCAGATCAGCTCAGAAAATTGGGCTTTGCTAGCAAAACAAAGATAAAATTTGTATATCCAGAAGAAGGAGTATTTCCGGTCACTGAATTGAACTCATTCTTTGAGGAGAAATTCCGGGAGAAAAATATCGAAACAGTTTCAAATTTTAAGGTCACTTCCGTTAACCAGAAAAACAGAGAGATCGTTTCTCAGAATGGGAGCATGAACTATGATGTTCTGGTCTTGCCCCCTCCGATGCGAACAAGAGATTTCCTCAAGTCGGAGGAATTGCTCGGTGGTGAGGATGGTAGCAAGAATGTCAACAAAAATACATTGAAAATTCGGGATTATGATGATGTTTATTTGATAGGGGATGCTGTTGACCACCTCATTTCTGGTCTTTCTGGATCCTTTATTACACAGTCCAGATATGTATCGGGAAGTATATGTGATGACATAGGAAGCCAGGCAAACAGCACTTTTTATGAAGGGAATGTAACATTGACTGCGATGACTGGACTCGACAAGGGGATGACGCTTTCCTATTCTTACTCAAAGAAAGCTGAATTGCCAAAGGAGAGCCAGGCAGACTTTAGATTCAAGAGATATTATTCTGATTTTTACTTTTCTACGTTGCTGAGAGGACTGGTGTGAGGGGATAAAATGGAAAAAGGATTAACTAAGACAGACGAGAATGAAAATAATGAGCAGGTTGATGTTATCGAGGAATTAATGGTGTTCTTCCTGAAGAATAAGGACCTTTCAACTCAGTTCCTTGATTTGCTTAAGGCTTTGAAGGATTCTGGTGCAATTGAGGATATTGCATCTTTTTTTGGCAGCATCATGCCGTCAAACTCTGCACTTGTTAAGGAGATAGGTGGGTCAAAAGAGATTGAAACTGCTATTTCCAAGGCAGGCAACCTGTTACCTGGGCTGCTATACCTCCTTTCAGTTGATTCTGCAAGATCAGCGATATCTGCGATCCTCTATAATTCAGATACAATTTTCGGCTCAATGATAACAGGCGCAAAGAACCCTGAACAGTTCTCTCTTTTCAAACTTCTCGCTTTGCTGAAAGACCCTGAATTCACAAAAGGTATGACTGCAATGGTCAACCTGATAACTGCACTTGGCAAAGTCCTGTCCAAGACCCCGGGAGACTAGTCTTCGGCGCTTTGGACCATTTTATTTTTCAACCCGTTCCCTGTAAGTATGATCAGCCTGCTCCCCTTTTTGCGGTATTTCAGGGAGCATGCGTATGCTACAGCTGAGCTGTATTCTGTCATTACGCCTTCCGATGAAAGGTTATTCCTCGCTGAAATAATTTCTTCTTCAGTCACCGACATGGATTCACCATAAGATCGCAGGACACTGACAATTTCATCCATAAGCGGCGGCTTTTCTGTCACAAGTGCATCGGCAATAGATCTTCTTTTAGATGAGACATAAGTTATGCCGTTGAGGGCAGACCGGATTGGAGACATAAGTTCAGGCTGGACAGCTATAAGATGTGGAATTTCATCAATATAACCGGATATCTTCAAATGCAGTAACCCCTCGTACAAACCAAGCAGGAGTGTACCTGCTGATGTGGGTATAAAAATATTATCCGGAATCTGGCCGTGAAACTGGTGGTATATCTCATATGCAAGGGATCTAATCCCGTCCCTGAATTCTGGGAAAACAGAATGACCGACGTAGAAGCCATTGCTTTCCAGAGCTTTGCTTCTAACCGTTTCGCGGTTTCCATTCACCCTGAATATGTTTGCACCATAGGATCGAATGAGATTGATCTTTGGTCCGGAAGCATCTTCAGGTACGAAAACATTCACAGAAAAACCAGCTCTTGCACCATATGCTGCAATGGAGGCACCTGCATTTCCTGATGAATCTTCAGCCAACTGCAGATCTTTTTTTATCCTTTCGTTCAGGAAGGATATAAGTATCCTCGATCCACGATCCTTGTAAGAAAATGTGGGCTGGAAATAGTCAAGCTTAAGGTAAGTATCCTTAATCTCCACTACAGGCGTCACGCATTCCCCAAGTGTGATGATATTCCTGAGATATGGGAAGTTTCTCTTGAAACCTGATCTATACTTGAAATTGGGGTATATCCTGAAAGGGGATCCACAATTTGTGCACAATAACTCCAAGCCAGTCCTGGATCTCCCACATTTATAACAGTTAACAATCATTGTCAATCACCATAACCCGTTCTTGCAAATAGGAACATACCAAAATATCTACCATTTTGAAAAAATTGATCCTTCTGGTACCCCTCAATCTGATAATTGTTGTTTAACAGTACCTTCATTGAAGATACATTTGTTTGAAGGACTTTTGTATATATTTTGTGCATTGATAATTTACTTTCCGCGTATCTGGAGACGAGATGGACACTCCTGGTTGCTATTTTTTTCCCACGATAATTATTTCCTATCCAGTATCCTATGTGGCAGTTCCGGTCAATATAGTTAATATCCTGAAGGCCGATAACTCCGCATATTTTCATGTCCATAAAAATTAGAAAATCCATGCTGAATTTCCTTTTACCTTCTGATCTGTTCTTGGTGAAAAAATACTCAGCGTCACCCTCGGTATAAGGGTTCGGAAACGAATGACTCGCAATATTTTCTGATATCGTCTTGTCGTTTGCGAGATCGGCAAACTCTTTGCAGTACTTAAGATCAAGTCGGTCGGTCAGCATTATATCTTTGTCCCTGATAATCACCATGGAAAATTTGTATAGAAATATTAATCTTTATTATTTGAGAGCGCCTGTGATCTGTTTCATTCATTAATACAAAGTAATAAGGTAAATCTTGGTTATAATAAAAATAGTACAGAATGGCTTTAGCCAAAACTGCTAAATGAACACGAACTGTGATTTTATATCGTGACATATATATTTCACTTCACATGATTTTTATAGATATTGTTTAATGTTCAATAAACGTTATTTGTTAAAGCATAAACCACGTTAGTCGAGCGAAATCTGTCTGTTGATTTGCAGTTGGAAAATTAAATATACTGTTTTACCTTTTTTTACGAATCTGGTGAATACGTTGTTTAATAATTTAAGCGAAATTATAGCCTCTTATAATAACTACATCAATCGAATAGAATCTGAGGCCAGAAGGTCGGAAGATGGCCGAGCCTATGGAGGAAAAATAAGGTCGTCAAAAGGTGCACTTGTAGAGGAAATAGCTCAATCCCTTGTCAATATTGCCTGGATTCAAATATCAGGCCAGTCAGATAGAATAGACACTACGGGTCATAAGATTTCTTACAATTCGAGATTTGGAGACACCTATTCATTCAAACCAGATGTCTTAGTAAAAATTGATAGCAAACCAATAATGGCAATAGAATGCAAAGCGTATGCTGAGATCGCAATGTTCAAGAGAATTCTCGTTGATGCTTTGATAGTCAAAAATGCATGTAATAATGCTGACTATGTTTTACTACAACTTGAAAGCCAGCTTGGTGGTGATTTTAGCACTCTTACCCCAAACCCTATTGGAAGTTCTTCCACCAGAGCTCTGTGTGAATTCTTTGGGATATCAGTTAAGGTAATCACGCTTCTTGAAGGAGAGAGGAAAGTTGATAGGCCGATTCACTTGAGAAAGTACCAAAAAAATTTAAATTTAGCAGGTTTGAATAACGCATTAAATATGTTTAAAGAAACTTTAAAGGTATATGTCTAGCATTCCGTTTAAGCGCTTGCGCGCTATCTTTACGTAATCTTCAGATATGTCTAATCCTATGAAATGACGATTAAATTTCTTAGCTACTTTCGTCGTAGTACCTACTCCATTAAATGGATCTAGAACTAAATCGTTTTGAAAAGAGAAAAGCTTGATCACTCTTTCAGCTAATTTTTCTGGAAACATTGCTGGATGACCGAATTGCTTCATAGATCTCTCAGGCGCGATGCTCCATTTCGCATTTACCCAGTCTTTGAATTCTCTATCTGTTATATCTAT
>JAKARU010000139.1 GCA_021819225.1 Thermoplasmata archaeon | reverse complement strand
GATCTAAGATCTCCCCAATGCTGGAATATCCCTGTTTGAGTGTGATGTTCATGTTATCTGCGTTAAGGGTATATGTCACATTGTTTATGTACATCAGGCTTGTCGGATCTGTACCCACTGTAGACCTTCCAACATTAACCATTCCCTCTGTCAGATATATATTGTTACCAGCCATGGAATAAATATATTGATTGAAAGAGTCGAACAGAACGGCTGTATCCACGCTGGAGTTAGAACCGGAAATATTGCCTATGAATTTCTCTGTGTTGGTGTTCAATACTGTCAGGTTTACTGTATTGGAAGCGTAAATGTAGTCGTTAAGTGGATCGAAGGAGAGATCTAAAAAAAATTGCGTGTTGTTGGTCGTTATGTTCTGAATCTTCTTATCTGAGAGATTCAGGACAGTTATGTTATCGAAATTCGATGTATATAGAGAGTTGTCTTTATAGTCAAAAACAATGTATGAATTACTGAAAGAAGGATTCACAGCTGTAAAATTTGATACCGATGAAATAGAGTGCGATAGGGGATTGAAACTAATGATACATGCTTCATTTCCATACTGATTTAGTGACAGAATGTATACCAAATTTGTGACATTATCATATGTCATACTCATCAGTTTTCCGTATGTGCTTATTTGATATTTTTCCACGAAGCGGTTTTCAGGTGATATTATTCGTAAGTAGTGATTGTCAATAAGGAAAATGCTATGATTTAATGGCTCATAGATCATCTGCCTTACACTACTTGTGACCGAAATCGAGAGGTGGCCAACTACTTTTGACTCCGATGAATTTATGATTTCTATGTTAGATCCCCCTGCCGAATATATAAGCGTGTTGTAAGGATTATACATCAGATCTGACATCTGGAAGAAGTCAGGAAAGTCAACATTTCCGTTATAGATCGTATTGTTGTCCAGAGCCAGGGTACTATTTACTGCAAGAATATTTTGAGATGCCGATGTCTCTGGATTGACGATCAAGTCTGGGATGTTGGTTGTATTCCCATTTCCAATGGCACCAATAAACAGTGATATGAAAACTGCAGCGAAAATAATTGAGATTACTGCCCTGTTCTTTCTATTCATTTAATTCAAGCCTGTATTTTAAAAGTTATATTAAGTTTATCAATATAGTTCTACGTTTGAGGTGATTTTATGATGGGGACTTCCCGATAAACAATTCATTATGTTATATGAAAATGACAGATGCAGAAACATAGCAAAATGATTTAGAAAGAATATTTTACCAGTTTCGTATCTACCAAGGTATGAACGATACCGGGGATGACGCGTATTATATTGTCATGGAGGATGTCAGGAAGAGTTATGATGGAAAGAAAATGGCTCTTGATGGCCTTACATTCAAAGTTCGAAAAGGCGAAATCTATGGTCTCCTTGGAAAGAACGGAGCTGGAAAGTCCACTTCAATAAAAATAATGACGACCCTCATAGGCTTCGACGGAGGAGAGGGAAGTATCAGTGGGTACGATATTAAAACAGAGGCATCAAGGATAAGAAGGGTTATTGGGGTTGTTCAGCAGGAGGAATCTTTTGACTTCACGTCTGTCGAGAATAACTTCAAGCTTTCAGGTATGCTGTGGGAGGTCCCGAAGAAGGCGAGGAAGGAAAGGATGGAAGAGCTGATGGACCTCTTCGGTCTTCAGGAAATGAGGAAGAAGAGGATGTATGATCTCAGTGGCGGGCAAAAGAAGAGAGTCCAGGTCGCAAGGGAGTTCATGCATGACATGAATGTCCTTTTCCTGGATGAACCCACAGTTGGTCTTGATCCTATAATGCGAAGGAAGATACTCAGTTACATAAGGAAGAGGGCAAGAGAGGGCCTTACAGTTTTGTTCACCACCCAGAATCTGGAAGAAGCGGATATGATTTGCGACAGGATCGGAATAATCAACGACGGGAGGATTGTAGCCGAGGGAACATCAGAGGAACTGAAGACAAAATTCGGGACACTAAGAACATTAAAATTAACTGCAACTGAAAATATGGAATCAGTGGCAGCAGAGATAAGAAAAAAACTTGGAGAAGACCAGTATGAGGAAATCGATATTAGCGAAAACAGAATTACAATTTTGGGAAAGAAAATAGACAGGTCGCTCGGGGATATTCTTGAAACGCTTGCGGGAATGGATATCTCCATTGACAACGTTTCAATCGACAATCCAACTTTGGATGATGTCTTCATGAAGGTGGTTCAAAAATGAAGATGCCAGCCTTTGTCAGATTGACCATGAGGAACATAGTGGTAAACATTGATCCGGGCACCCTCATATTCATGCTCGGACTCCCAACCCTATACCTGTTCGTTATGGGTTTCATGTTTCAGGGAATAAACCCGAATGGGGGACTTTCTGTTGTTTATCATGGGATTCCCGTGAAATACACAACTTTCCTTGCTCCAGGAATAATAGCCCTGCAGGCGTTCACTGCGGGAAATGTGGGCGGTAGCATGCTATGGTCAGACAGGAGATGGGGGATGTTTGAACAGATAATGGTCGGACCATTCCGGAGATCGGAATATCTACTCGGGATAATTTTCGTTTCGATACTGTTTTCACTTATTGGGTCCGCGATCATGATAGGGTTTGCGTTCACAATTCCAGTCCAGTTCAATATAAGCCTCGCTGGGATAGGACTGTTCATCCTCACTATGATCGTCGGGACAATGCTCTTTTCATCATTGTTCCTGATCATATCTGGAATTGCAAAGTCTATGCAGGCATACAATACAATAACTATACTGCTTTTCTTCCTTCTTGATTTTGCAAGCACTGCATTTTATCCCATAACCAATTCGACCCCTGAATGGCTTCGTGTTGTTGCAGGCGTTAATCCGCTCAGTTTCATTTCAGATATCTTAAGAAATTCGTTCATTTCTGGAGTGGATTCCTCGTCCCTGTATTACTCGGGAATCCTGCTTGTAGCAATGCTAATATTCTTTGGGATTTCCCTTAGAATTTACAAGAATATAAGGTCAGGAATATGATCAGATACTTATTTTAGTTAATATTTCCCCTTATTTTCAATATTTTTATGGAGTGAGAGTACTGTGTATCTATGATGTGTTTTATCATTCTGAAAATCCAGAAGGAATAGCATTATTAAGAGAATGGTGACGAGCAGGCAGTCAATATATATTGCTATCATCATGGAAAGATAAATAACGCATAGGAAATAGAAAAGGAGGATGATGCTTCTCATCACATATACAAGTGAGGAGAGTCTGGTGTTGTATCTGCCGATGTATTGATTTTCCACTCTTTTCATTATTACTGTATTCCGCAATATTCTGGAGCTCCCGTTTCCGAGACCAATAAATATGGACATGGAAAGAAATATAATGGGGGACCTTGTGACGGCAATTCCTAAAATGCCAAGTGAAAATATTGCAAAAGGCAACAGATAAATTTTTCGCTGACCGTATCTGGAGTATATCTTTGGAAATAGAAATCCAGAAGAGAGGGCACTGATTCCATAAATGGACCCTTTAATTGCGATAAAATTTGCCCCTGCGTGCAATTCGTTAACTATATAGATGGGATAAAGGAAATTTCCTGTAACTACCAGTACAAAGGGAATGTTCAGTATAAGTGCAAACAGGGTGAGAGTCCCATAATTCGATAGCCTGAAGCTCTGAGCCATGTCAACTGCCTTTTTTTGCCGTGATGACCGTGGTGGAATATGAATGGTGTGATCGTATGGTATGAATATTATGAGGGCAATTGAGCACAGGTCAATAATAGATGACATCAAGAAAGAGGATCTGAAATCTATGAACCTTGATGTTAGGAAGAACACAAAACCACCAGCAATTGATGGTAACTGCCCGAAAATTTCTGAATAACCATTAATTGTGGACGTGTTTATTCCATCCGAAAGATGCCTGAGAAGAGAATTTGCCGTACTGTATGCTATGCCTCCAAATAACCCGAGAACAACCGAAACCAGATACATGAGG
>JAKARU010000138.1 GCA_021819225.1 Thermoplasmata archaeon | reverse complement strand
AATAGGAAGTGGAAGCGGGCTGATTTCCATAGTACTTGCAAGGAAGGGCTATTCCACAATTGCATCTGATATAAATCCAGATGCTGTTAAATGCACTGAATTGAATTCATCCCTCAATGACGTAAAAGTTGAAGTCCTGCTTTCTGATCTGTTTGATGGAATAAATGGCAGTTTTGACACGATTATATTCAATCCACCTTATCTTCCGGGAGATGGAGAAGAGGAAGAAATTGAGGAAAGTGAAATGTGGTATGGAGGCGAAGACGGACTGACAGTAATAAGGAAATTCCTCGCCGGACTCCCTGAACACCTCAATAGAGGTGGAAGATGTTATATGATTCTCTCTTCCCTTACTGATATAGATGGCCTGAAAAGAGAATTCAATACCTACAGCTTCGAGGTTCTGGGAGAGAGAAGTTTCTTCATGGAAAAAATCTTTGCCTATTCCCTTTCACTTATCTGAATGTTACGGTAAAAATTCTTGATTTCGCTGTAAAATGTTGTTTCGAATCTATCTATGGTATAGATCTCATTGAAATTCTCAGAAAGAAATTCAGTTATGTTATCCATCTCCTCCATGCTTTCTCCGAATACGGTTAATGTGAGTGTGTGAGGATAGTTTCCGAAATAGATAAGGTTGTCTTTTATCTGCTTCCTTGATCTGAACCACTTTATGTATTGACCCGTATCATCTTCCGGTACCATTATTGATATCTGCTTCGTTATAATATTTGGGATTTTCTTGAAATTGAATATTACCTTCCCCTTCACGAACCTGTTTTCAACAACCGTGTCCAGACTTTTTCTTGCCCTTTTTCTCGAGTAGTTAAGTTCGTCCGTTATCTCTTCAGTGGAAAAATTCTTTACGCTCTTGTATGCTATGCAGTTTACCAGACGTATCTGGCTTTGTGTGGGGGTTGTGTTCACTTCAGAATATGGAAAATAGTTCATCAGCTTGAATTCAAGATCTGACTCATGAAAGGCATTTCCAATTTCATCCAGGTTTTCCATTAGATGATCCTCATTTGATATGAACTGGATATGGCCTATCTCACTGTAATTTTCAACTCCCTGGCTTTCCCTCTTCTTCTTCAGGTAGTTGGATGAGTGAAGGATCTCAACGAATGGCAGTTCCCCTAGCCTGTGCTCAACATCCTTCAGGTACTCAAATGGCAGAATTGCCATAAGGTAATATCTCCTGAGTCCCCCTGGAAAAATTTCAGGCATGATTAGCATATCCTTTATGTACTCCTTTTCGAAGATCAGGTTCCACATCTTGTAGGATGAATTCGCGGAAATGTTTATTTTTCTTGCAATCTGGTATGGTGAAGGTATTGATTTTATGGTGTTTTCCCCATCCTCTGGCCATGAGGAGATTGCCTTCAAATATGATGATAAAAGCCTAACATTATGAAGCATTATAACCACTATGGATTTACTTAAAAATCCTAAGTATATAAATATAATTATATCTGTGCCCACTATACCAGCTTTTTAAAAATGATTTATCAGAATTGCACTGATAGGGGGAAATTACTGGAAAGTTAATCTAAAAATCGTCGGAATGGATATTTCGCTGCTATGAGAAACGATTGAATGCTTGAAAATCTGTACTGATTATAGAAACCAACTCACTCATGAACTGAATTACATCTTCATTTTATATGGAAGTCATAAGAGTCGAATAATTTTAATACCACCCTTTACTTTTATTTCATATATGATACTGAGCAGATTCAGGCCACCTTCATTCAAGACATGCATAATCAGGTTCAGAATCAGTGAGGAACTTCTGGAGCCATCACAAAGAGCAAAGCTTCGCGGGATATGTTATGTAAACAACGGATCATATGTTTCCAGCATAAGAAAGAGGAAGGAAAGTGATCTTGATTACAACTTCTTTGTGTCAAAATCGAGAGTTTCAGAGGGAAAGTACTATTATTTTTGCAGGATATATTCTGGAAAACTGGTAGAGAATCTAAATAGGCTGTTTGAAAATCAAACCATGATTAATGAATATGCAATATTCTTTGAAGGAGCAATCCATATTAGGTTCTCCTTCTATGAGAAGTATTCACAAATCGTTTCAAATTTCATAAAGGAAAATTATGAAAATGGTATTGAAGTTGTATATCTCGGAAGTTTTACCAATGTGGATACAGAAATGAAGAGTGAGGGTCTTGGACTTAAGATCATAACCCTCAGAATGGAAGTGCCAGATTACCTTCTTGACACAGACCCAAGTACCTCTGTAAAATGGATCAGGTTCATCAGGAATTTTAACTCTGAAAATTTCAACTCCCTTTATTTAATTGATGACAGCGGAATGAACCACATTCCTTCCATGTTCAAACCTGTTGATGCCACCATTGGGCTGTATGAGGGGGAAACAAGCAATGAAATAATCCAGAAGCTTGAAGGAATGATAATAGAGACAGGCCTGAGGCCTGTTATAAGTACAAATGAATTTGATGGAAAATACCTCTGGCTTGAATACTTTGTCATTGAGAGGGACCTCACAAGCATTATCAGGATTATGGGGGACCTGATAGAAAGTAATTCAGACTGGAAAGGATTGATTTTTAAGATTAATAGCGCTTCTGATGAATGATGAAAATAGTAGGAATAGCAGCAATGTCAACCGGGTCCGGGAAGACCACAGCCACGGGAGCCATTCTTTCCGCAGTACCTAACAGCATACAGATCAAGATTGGGCCGGATTTTATTGATCCCCTGATTGAATCTAAAATTACTGGGAAACATGGATACAATCTGGATAGATGGCTGCAGGGCAGAATTGAGAAAAGCATTGTTGGACTTGCGGCTGAAAAGGCAGATTTTGCAGTTGTGGAAGGAGTTATGGGACTTTATGACAGCGGGGTTGGAAAGGAGTTCAGCACTATTGCATACTTTGAAAGGCTGGGAATCCCATACATCCTTGTTGTTGACATGTTCAAGTGGGCAGAATCAATATACTATGCTGCAAAGGGCTTTATCAGGAAGAACTGTCTTGGAGTGATCCTTAATAACTATGCTGGAGAACGACATCTCAAAATGGTTGAAGATGTCTTTCTGTCCCATGGTGTCAGGGTTATAGGAAGAATACCTCACAGGGAGGAATTCAGCATGCCTGAAAGGTATCTCGGCTTGAATCTTGATCAGGATGGGAAAAAACTGATTCAGAGGTCCAGGGAAATAGCAAAATTTATTGATCTTTCATTCATGGAACAGCTACCCGAGATTGCCGGTGCAAATTTCGTAAAGAAATCGAATGGTTCAAAGAAAAACGTCTATATTGCCAGGGATGATGCATTCTGCTTTTACTATGAAACATCCATGGATTTTTTTTCAAAGAGGCATAATGTACGGTTTTTCTCCCCATTAAATGATGAGGTGCCAGAGAAAGCAGATATGATATACATAGGTGGTGGGTATCCAGAACTTTTTGGAGAACGGCTGGAATCTGCATTTAAACTGAAGTCTTTCCTTAAGGACTATGTTGAAAATGGAGGTTACCTATACTCTGAATGCGGTGGGACAATGTTCATGATGGACTCCATGGAAAATAATGGGAAAAAATATGACATGGCTGGAATCTTCAGGGGAAGCACATGGATGGAAAAACGCCCTGTGCTGAATTATACGAAGATCGTCAGTGAAAAAGGCAGCCCTTTCTACAGGAAGGGACAGGTGATTAAAGGACATGAGTTCCATTATGGAAGAATCAAAACGGAGGATCGAATGACCATGAAGATGATTAGGGGAAGCGGAATTGACGGTTACGATGGCATAACAAGGAAAAATGCCTTTGGAATGTACACACACGTAGATTTCATGCGCTATGGCAACAGCATGAAATGGGAAGAAAAGTGATTTGTTTTCTTACCTAAAGTATTCTTTTGATATCAAACGTATGTGAGATAGTCCTTATGCTTATCTGATTTTCCCTGAACCAGATTGAAATATGTTTCCCTGACATTCTTGGTCACAACGCCGACCTTTCCATCACCAATGGTTATT
>JAKARU010000137.1 GCA_021819225.1 Thermoplasmata archaeon | reverse complement strand
CAAATGAAATCTACCGAATGGTCTTTTCCAATGCCTGAAGAAGGCTGTTTTATATGTATTGATAAACCCAAGGGCCCAACAAGCCACCAGATAGATTACTGGGTGAGGCAGATTACCGGTGTTGAGCGAGTAGGTCATATTGGGACACTCGATCCACAGGCTACTGGCCTACTGGTTATTGCACTGGGAAAATGTGTAAGGCTTGTGGACATAGCCCATGAATATCCAAAGGAATATATAGCCACATTAAAGCTTCACGCTGATGCAGATGAAATTTCCATAAGAAACGCCTTTGAACATTTCAAGGGTGAGATATACCAGCTGCCACCCATAAAGAGTGCTGTAGCAAGAAAACTCAGGACAAGGGAGATCTATGGTATTGAGATCATGGAGATAAGGAACAGGGATGTATTATTCAAGGTGAAATGCCAGTCCGGGACATACATAAGGACGCTATGTGTGGATATAGGATATTATCTGGGAACCAAGGGTAATATGACCGATCTGAGAAGATTGGGCACAGGCCCATTCAGGGAAGAAATGGCCATAACCCTCCAGGAGTTGAGTGATCGGGTAGAAATGGCAAAGGCGGGAAAGGATCACCTTCTTAAATCAGCCATGTACCAGTCAAATTTCCTTCTTTCGACGTTCAGCAAGGTAATAATAAAAGCCTCAACACTGAAAACTATTGCCCATGGCTCAGATCTGTATCCTGGGGGCATCAAGGCAATAATTGGTGAACCCCTGGTATGTGAAAGGGTCGCCCTCATATCCGAATCAGGACAGCTTGTGGGTACCGGGAAGATGGTATCATCATTCAACCAGATATCTGATACAAAGATCGTGGATCTTGACAGGGTTCTCATAGACCCGGAACCGGGAACTTCAGTAAAAGCACCCATTCAGCCAAAAGAAAGGGAGATTCATCTAAGAGAGGATGTTAAGAAACCATCAAGGGAAAGAAAGTTTGTGAATGATACACAGTCCAGGGAGAAGAGATCACAGAGACCTGCCCAGAGACCGAACCAGAGGCCAGATCGCAATAATGAGAACAGGAACAGGAATGAGCACAGGGAAAATTTCAGGGACAACAGGTCGTTTAACAGGAACAGGAAGAAGGGAAGAAATGACAGAAAGAACTAGATGGTACGGTCACAGGAATGAAGGTAGCTTAAGAGTTTATAAGCTTCTTTCTACAAACCCAGTTGACCTGTTTAACATGTTATCAGAGGGTAAGAATGATATTGAAACTGAACCCGGCAAGACACTTCCTGACCTCAGGGAACTGATGCTTGATTATGGTAGATGGAAACTGAATGAGTCTCTTGGCAGGGACTGGAAACTGGTGAAAATCTTCAATGTGTATAATTCCATGGATGAAATAATCAACCTGTTATTTGAAAAATCCATGGCTCTTGGCCTGATTGTTGGAGAATCGGAAGATCCTGGAGAACTATTCCAGCACATGATAAAAAACGAGGATCCTGCAATCTCAACCATAGGAGAACTTGGATCGGAAATGGTTTCAAGGAAGAAGGAACTTGAAAAGTCCCTGAACGAGAAAGCAAGAGAGATTTTCCCAAACACATCAAGAATTATTAATCCAGTATTATGTGCTGAGCTTCTCGGTCATTTCCAATCACTTGAAAGGCTTGTAAACACTCCATCATCCTCAATACAGATGGCAGGTGCTGAGAAATCACTTTTCATCAGCAAGACAAAACACATCCCCAATCCAAAGCATGGCTTCCTGTATAAGTCTCATATAATATCGGGAAGCAGCCCAAAGGATAGGGGGAAAATTTCAAGGCGTTTATCAGCAAAAATTGCCCTGACACTAAAGGCCGACGGTACAGGCAGGATAATGAGCCAGGAAGAAATAGACAATATCCTTTCAAAAATCAGCAGCAAGAGTTAAATTATAACTCCAGAGTTGTCTGGACATCTTCCCTTTCTCCATCTATCTTCACCGGATATTCCCCGGTCAGGCATCCCAGACAGAGTGATTTTTTCGGCATTCCTATGCTTTTCACAAGACCTTCTATGGAAAGGTATGCAAGGCTATCAGCTCCAACATCTTGTGAAATCTGCTCATCGCTCCTGTTCAACGCTATGAACTGATCCCTGGTCTTCATGTCAACACCGAAATAACATGGTGCGATAATCTTGGGTGAAGCTATCCTTACGTGTATCTCCTTTGCACCAAAACTCCTGAGCAATGCAACAATTCTTTTCATGGTTGTTCCACGAACAATGCTGTCATCCACCAGGACAATTCGCTTTCCCTGTACAACGGATTTTATTGGATTTAGTTTCAGCTTAACTGCATCGTCTCTCTGCTTATTGCCCGGCATTATAAATGTCCTTTCTGAGTACCTGTTCTTGAATAGGCCTTCGCTATATTCCATCTTCAATTCTGCTGCATAACTCAGGGCCTGCGTCCTTCCAGAGTCAGGTACAGGTATTACAACATCAGCATCAACAGGAGCCTCTTTTGCAAGATTGACTCCAAGTCTGTACCTGGAATTATACACCTCAATGCCATCAATTACACTATCCGGTCTTGCAAAATACACGTATTCGAACATACAGTGAGAAATTCTCTGGCTCCTCATTATGAATAATGTGTTTATATCTCCATTGTATATCTCAACAACTTCTCCTGGTTGAACATCCCTTACGATAGTCCCTCCCAGAACATCAATGGCTGCACTTTCAGACGATATAATTATGTCATTACCTGCCTTCCCGATAATGAGTGGCCTGAAACCTTTTGGGTCCCTCATTGCATACATCTTTTCTCCTATCATGAGAACAGCAGAATATGATCCCTGAAGCACTTCCATGGAACTTCTGATACCGTTTTTAATCCCTTTCTGCCGGATTGTTCTTGCTAGAAGATTCAGCATAACTTCCGTGTCATTTGTTGTAACAAAAGGTACCCCTTGCTCTTTCAGTTCATCTCTCAGTAGCTGGTAGTTTGTTATCTCTCCGTTGTGACTTATGGCCATATCGCCCATTGCTGTGGATATAAGAAATGGCCCTGCGCCAGTTATATTCTTAATGCCAGCCGTGGAATACCTGTTATGCCCTATTCCGATATTTCCCTTAGGGACGATTTCCTTTTCAATATAAGGCCTGAAACCTTCATATACAAGCCCATCCACTTTCAGGGCATTTATCTTCTCTCCATCATAAATTGCAACCCCCGAAGCCTCCTGGCCCCTGTGCTGCAGCGTCCTCAAGGACGTATAGATTTTAAAAAAAACTGGCTCATTACCGTATATCCCAACTACGGCACAGTTTTCACTTGGCTTTAGCCCATTTATAGGATCGTAGTCTGGGAGCTGGGAATCCACAGTGAGCACACCTCTTTTCCCTGATATGGTACGCATGATGACCGCATCTTCTGCATCTGATATGAACTTTCTTACTGTTCATTTTTCCCATTACAGCTGTTCCATTACTCATCTTTAATCACCTGATGACGGCGAAACAAAAATAACATTGTCTCCCCTGACAAGTATTCTGTTGTGTACGCCCCTAACTTCTCCATTTATAATTTCATTTGCATTTCTTAGAACGAGATTCATGTATACATCGTATCCTTCAAGGGTACCAGAGTAGCCTCTCTTTCCCTTAACATCAACTAATACATTCTTTTCAGTTGAAGCCCTTAGAGCTTCTAATGGTTTGATTCCGGTATTTGGATATGTTGCCATGTTAATTGTGCTGTTATGGTAATACTGTATAAAAAAATATCCTATTTATTCCATCCATGAAGAAAATGTAACTGACAAACGATCTGAAACCGGTAACCGAATTATCATGTCATTTACTATGAATAAAAACTAAAAATACTCTTCAAGCTTTACCAGCTTTGCCTCAAAGTTTCCGAGGATTGAATGAGCACCTTTTCCAATCTTCAGGATCAATCCTTTCTTATCTCTAATTTCAACCACAACACCAAGAGATGCAATAAAACTGGAAACATTGCTTAACATTTTTCTTCCTTTGCTAGTCTTTGGCATGTT
>JAKARU010000136.1 GCA_021819225.1 Thermoplasmata archaeon | reverse complement strand
CGATCTCTACTTCGTGGATCGTTTCAGGGAAATTCTCAGCCTGAGGCATTCCATTGTTCCACACCTCCTTTGGAAAGCGAGACTTGCAGAGGAGAATTTTGAACCAGTCATAAGGCCCGTTGCATTCAACTACCCACATAACGATGGGCTGTTCCAGATAGATGACCAGTATATGGTGGGCACTGAAATAATGGTAGCCCCTATTATACACAGGAATATGGAATCCAGGAAGGTGTTCCTTCCGGAAGGCCGGTGGTACAACTTGCAGACAGGGGAGATCAATATGGGGGACAGAATGGTCAATTCTGGGGGAGACATACCTGTATATCTGAAGGAAAACAGCGTACTGCTTACGCGAAAGGGACTCGTTGCATTCGGACGGATAAAGGAGAAGATCTTCCATGAGGGAAAGTGGATTGAGATTGAGCATAACACTGGCAGTACTGAAACTTCCGAGAATAAAAAGATGAAAATCATGGATGTGGAGAAAGAAAGGATAACGATCAGGGATTTACTCTGAAACCCTATCCCATGAACCATTCAACATTGCCTTGTATCTCTTCAAACATGGCATATTTTCATATAAAATATGGATACAACTATTTCTTGAGGTTTTTAGCATCATCGATCTTCGCACCCATAAGAAGACCTATTATGAACCCAAGTTCAACGAACGTCATGATGAACATGACCTTCAGGTTGTTTCCAACATCAATGAATGAAGAGGCCAATGCAAGAAATGCGCCTATAATCAGGCCAAACAGGCCATATTTGTAAGCAAGTGAAATACCCATTGTTCCATATTTCAACATGACATATATCGTTTTCAATTTCTGTGCACTAGTTGAAAGGATGATTCCATATTGTATTATTCATTATTCTTCTGCCTGTATTTCTCTATGATCCTGAAATAATTCTCCACCTTCCTCATCCCAGTATCCGTAATCCTGATGAAGGTAAGCGGCCTCCGAAGTGTAATCTCGGTTCTAACAGTAATATACTGGTTCTCGCTGAGATATTTAAGGTGGGAGTAGAATGAGGACCTGGGAAGACCTGTTGATATGAGAAGGTCTGTGAATGTTATTTTCCGTATTCCGTAGAGGGCAATCATGATTCCTGTCCTTACGCCGCTTGAATAGAGATCGTCACCAACTATCTCACTGAAATCAAGTTCTTCACTCATCTGCGGGCTCACTCCCTCTGTTTTCAAGATACAGGAATATTCCGGAGAACAGCCAGGTCAGGGTAAAAAGGATGAAGAATGCATCAGAAATGAAAATGCCGCCAAGATACCCGACTGAGAAGCCTATAAAGGCAAGTAGATCAATGCGGATCAATTTCCCGCTTCCCATAGCGTCGTAAATGGATCTGCTGACATTGATGAACCAGATAAGGCCGGAGATATAGAAAATGAATATGGGTATGAACTCGTAGGCTGATAGGTCAAGAATATCAAGAAGTGCTGAAATCCCAACGGCCGTGATAAGAAGTGAAAATACTGGCGAGGCACTTCCAGCCCTGTATCCATGCATTCTTTCAGGCTGTCTTCTTCTGGGAACACTAATTCTCATGACAGGTTCTATTGCCTTCTTTATCTTTCGTCTGTATCTATAAATCAGGAATACATATACCAGGAAGAGAATCAAGGAATAGAAGTCAAGGAGTAAATATAGCGCGTTAACTGCGAAATCAAGATTTATAAGGAATTCGAGGGAAAGCCCAACAAGAAAATTAACCGGAATATATGTGGAAAACAAGATATATACAAATATCTCAACAGTTCGCACATAGCGATATATGATCCTCCCAGAAACGTCAATGGTCGTGTCTATCTCATTATTCACGATTTCCTCCTCGTCCAGATCGGGTTATCTTTTTCAAGTCGAATTGTCTGATGTCTTTTATTATATAAACATTCAGTCATGGTTGGCCTCTAGAACTGCCTGTCATTCTCACCGCCCTGGATATATATATGATCCATAAGGAAATATAGAATTCCGGCTGAAACAACCAGGTAAATTCCAATTGACAGGGATGATATGATCAGGTCGGGCTGGAATGGATGGATCACATTCATGTAAAAGGTATCGGAACCAGTGTACAGAAAGTTGAAAATGTAGAAAACCGAAGAATATGGGAATACATCTTCAAGTATGCCATGGAGCCCGTTTGTCATCAGGATAAATGTGATTATATAAAGAAGAAATGGGAAATATTTTGCTAATGACAAAAGACGGAAACCTGAGATAATCAGTATTACGGAGGTGATTGCCAGCGCAATGACAGCGAATATGAGTCCGTCTGCAACTGACACCAGAAATATAAGAGGGATGCTGAAAACAATATCTGGTGGAAGTGCCCAGTAACCGAATCGCAATTCAATGAGGATCAGCTCCAGTGGGAAAAGTATGGCTGCATTCATGAGGAATGCGACCCCAATCCCAGTAAGCAGTGAGCCCGTATATTCAGTTTTGCTGATATTCAGCCGCTTAAAGAGAAACCCGAATGATCTTGACTGGGAAGCATAAGATGCTGATATTGCAGCTGCTGAAGTACTGCAGGAAAAACCGTACACAAATGCGAAACTGAGGGCAAACGACTGCCTGTATACAGAGATATTTGTAGTTGGGCGGCCAATCTTCAGTGAGAGTACAGTCAGAACTCCTATTACTATGGAAACCCCGATCGACCAGAATATCATCCTCCTGTTTGCAGTAATATTCCTGATGAAGTAGGAAATCATCTTCATGATCACCTCTATTCCTGTAATGGAATTAAGAATAGAAGAAAGGTACAGGATCTGAACAGTATGAAATATTATAATTGATTGAAGCAATAAAACTTCATGATACGGATAGTTAACCTGCGTGTTAGTTATGGGAGGAATCAGGTGCTTGGCCCAGTGAATATGGATGTAAAAAGAAGTTCCATAATTATAGGGCAAAACGGATCGGGCAAGACGACACTGATTAAGTCCATATGCGGTATAGTGAAGGTTCATGGAGAGATCAGGTTCGAATTGGAAAAGGAGAACAACGGGAACATGGACGTGGTCTCAAACGTGGAAGAGATATTCTCCTTCGCAACAAACCCCCGGGATATTTCACTCCTGTTTTCCGAATATTCAAGTATGGACAGCGGTAAATTCCGGGAATGTCTTGACACTTTCGGCATGCATTCCCTTTATGAGAAGAACTTCAAGGAGATGTCAACAGGAGAACAGAAAATCGCATTTACATGTCTCGCTCTTTCAGCAGAGGCAACCATTACGTTCCTCGATGAACCTTTCGAGAACCTTGACCCAAGGCGTAGGAAGATCATGATGAACCAGATCCTCCAATTTCAGTCCACTGCCGTGATGGTAACTCATGAGCTTGAAATCCTCAGGAATTTCGAGGAATGGGACATCTATATCCTGTCTGACGGGACAATCTTTGGGCCAATACTTGCAAGGGATTTCCTGAATAGCATGCCTGTTCCCGGCAAAAGTGGGGATTCGTTGATTACGGTGTACAGTGCCGGAACGGCAGTATCCTTTATTCCCTCACGGGATAGCCAGGTTGCATCCTATCGAAATCTGGACGAAATATTCGGGGAACTGTATTGAGGCAATTCTTAAAAGCCAGCAGTATTCCATCCAGATCTGGCATTGTCCTCAATTCTCATTGCCAGTGGCTCCATACAAATTAATATGCTGATTCATGATACTGAAGTATGGGCATAGAAAATTATGAATCATTACTGGGACGAACCTCAGATATTCTTGCGAAATCAACAGTGAGTCAGGAGAGGCTGAAAATTCCAAAACCGGTCATAATTCTTGAAGGAAAAGTTACAATAGTCAGGAATTTCATAGATATAGTTGAGATGATAAACAGGGATCCAAAGGATGTTGCAAAATTCTTCATGAAGGAGTTTGGCATAGGCGTGAATATTGATGGCAGGAGACTCATGATAAACAGGAAGATATCGGAGGAGGAATTCTCTGCAAAACTGGAGCAGTACCTGAATGTATACGTGAGATGTTATGAGATCGGAA
>JAKARU010000135.1 GCA_021819225.1 Thermoplasmata archaeon | reverse complement strand
CACCGACTCACTTCTGGTCACTGGCCATAAAATACAGGGATGATTATTCTTCCGCAAATATACCAATGCTACCAGCTGTCAAGGGAGTTGCAGTTACCAGAAAATACATTTTGATAAATTCCATTTTTCTTGCCATAGTAACCATCATTCCATTTGTCTATACACGAATTGGGCTGAATCTCATCTATGGATTGGCGTCTGTTCCTCTGGCACTGTGGATCCTTGTTCCATCATATTATTATTTCAGGCGAAAGGGAGAAGCCAAGGAGTACAGGAAGCTTTTTTCCTATACAAACGGATATCTTACCATAGCTCTGATCTTAATCATAATATCCACTTTTACCATATTGAAATAGATCAATATGGAAAAGAAGGGAACTTTTATTTTTGGCATCTCCATACTCACTTTATCAGTTCTTCTTAATTTCCTGACATACAGGTACAGTAATTTTGGAAAATATTTCTTTTACATCATACTGATTGAGCCACTATTTTCAATCACATTCCTGTCACTTTACGGATTGAATGGAAAGAAAATACTTAGGGGACTGGTTTCGTTGAAATGGATAATACTCCTTGTTTCCGCACTGTTCGTCTGGGTCTATATTATACTGGTGATGAACCTTGGGACAGCTGAAGTATCATATCTAATGGAATCATTCTACTACCCCTCATTCTTTGAGCAAACCATATTTGCACTGGTTGGAATCGAGACACTGAATCTATACTTCAAGCGGGGAACGTCAATAATAATATCAGCCCTATTCTACGAAGGATATTATTTTGTTGTCCTGATCAACGCATTACCTGGATTTCCTGGATGGTATTTCCCATTATTCATACTGGATTCATTTGCCATTGGTCTCATATATATTGGATTATATGCAGTCAGTAAATCGATATACATATCAATGACCTTGCAGATAAGCCTGCTGATGATGGTAATCTTCATACCTCCATTACCTGCAGCTTTCTTCTACACACTCGTGCCTTCATAATAATGCACTAAAATTACAATTTCAAACTTATTGCTTTAGAATGTCAAGCAGATTCATTTTCCGGCTCAATCTCCACTCCAGGATAAAATCTACCACACTTAGGATCACAAGGGAAAACATCAGCAGTAGAAATTCCTCAAAGGTACTGTTTCTCCCCTCTTTCAGGAAGAAAAATCTAAGTCCGTCGGTTCCTGTGACCTCAATATTTATGAACATATCCGTCAGGAGGATCATCACCAGCATCGACCCCGTAAATAGTTTCAATGCAACAGAATCCATATTGATAAGGTTATGGACAAGATAAGCAACAGAAATAATCAGGATAGAAAATAATACCACTTCTGGATCAACAAAGTAATTGAATGCCCCGAAGGTAAATGTCATTATACCCACCATGGCCGGGAAAAGCAATCCTTTCACATTCCCAAGTTCCTTCCGGTAGTGTGTCCCTGAAATCGTAATGAAACCAAGACTGATCAGAACCATGAAATCTGTAATACTTAAAAGGAAGGATTCACCGGATGCGACAAGGAGTATAATGAACACAAGTGTGAATATCCACGAGTACTTGGTGAGACTGTATGGAAATATCCTGTCCTCGCCCAGGGATTTAAGATGCCTTGATGCAGCCAGAAATGCCGGGACGAAAGTTGTCAGGGTTGCAATGATGAATGCGATTATCATCAGTAGAAACCATGATTCACCTCCTGTCATCTGTGCAATAAGGAAGGCAGGAATCGAACTTTTTTCTATTCCTGTCCCCCTGGATTGTGTCAGAAGAACTGCAATAGAATATACGATATTTATGGATGAGGAGACAATTATGGTAAATATCATTGACCATTTTATGACATGATCCTTGTCCAGCATTATCTTCTTCTTTATCATCGGAATGTTTATGGTGCTTCCGTCAGTTATATTTCTCTGAAATGCCATGATTTCCTGGAAACCAAAGAAGAGGATGAACAGGTATCCAGTATCAATCAGTATGTCTTCCACCCAGTTTCCTGTAAAGGAGAAGAAGAGATGAGTTGAAAGATGGGAAGGCGATCTGAAAATTACGCCTTCTTCCGCTATTAATATGACTGCCATGGCTATCATCATGACCAGCTGCACCTTGCCTATGAATCTTAAGTATCTTTCCTCGAAGAATGCATTTATTATGAACCATACGATAAATAGTCCGAGTATGGCATAAATCAGAACCTTTGAAATCAGTGACCCACCAATTGAGCTTTCAGGTATCACAATGAACAGAAGATCAAAAAAGATGATCACGCAGTAGGCAGAAAGGGCTGAGTTTGCCACCCACATGGAAATCCTGCTGATAAAATATCTGACAGATGAAACTCCATAGGCCTCCCTTACAAAGGCTGGTCCACCAACAATATCCCTTCCATTATTCTTGTGGAACTCATAGACATCAAAGTATACCTTGGCCATGAATAGTGATGTGATGGATGCAACAATAAGGGAAATAGTGGATATGATACCATACTGAAGTGCATTTTCCGGTATCAGTATGAATAATGGAGATCCAAGGGTCGATCCTATTCCTATGGATAGAATTATGAAAAAACCGTAAACCGGATTTGGCTTTCCCCTGATCCTGGGCCTTGAAAATTTAATTCTCAGGGATTTTGGAAATGATACGGTGAGATACAGGCTGAAAAATATCATTGCCATTACTGAAACAATCAGGAGTGACTTATTTATAGTCATATTGTTAAAGTTCAGAATAACAGACCTGTTGCTATAGAAGAAACGGATGGAGAATAAAAAAATAGCAAGACTGATAACTGTTATTATCAGTCTCCCGAGATAGATCTCTCTTATTGTTCTCCTATCCATTTTGAACTTACCTGAAGAGGAATCTGATGTTCATCCTGGCAGTCTTAAGCGTGCTGAAAGACGCCAGGAGAAGGACCACTGCAACAAGAAAATTTATCACAATGGTCAGTGATGTCAGGCCGGTTGTTTCTGATATGCTATGGAGGGCATTTCCATAATAGTTCAGCAGATAACCAGATGCATTCCCGCCAAAAAAAGTTGGAATGACAAAAAGTATCCCCATTACAAAGAGGAATGAAGAGAGAAGAAATTCACCCAAAGTTGCGAATAAAATGTTGATATCAGAACCTTTCCGTTCTTCCTTTATTAGATTAAGGAACTCTCTTACCTCTTCCTCGTTAGAATTTTCAAGCTTCCTTATCACATCTGCCCTTGAAATGTCAGCCTCCTTATCGCTGAGGATCATCAATCCCTTTATGCTGACTTCAAGTGAATCTATTAGAGGACTAAGCAATTCCTCTTTCTTATTAGATTCCATATTGTATCTCCCTATGAAATTTCATTAATAAACTTTCCATAAAAACATTGCACCAAATTTTTAATGGGCAGAACATGATCCTCATATGTTCGAACAAAAATGTCTGACAGAACCATATAATTAGGTTTTCCATAAAGACTTAAACCTTTGAAGTAATTACTGGTTAGGGATTTAATGGAGGCAAACCAGCAGCAAAATTCTGATTTAATGTTCAAGGCATTTTATCAGTATTTACTCGATGCAATTATAAGCAAAAATGAATACGAAAATCACAAGAATCTACAGGACACATTAAAATCTAAACAGCCCCAGAGCATTGCTGAAGTGGATAATTTACTTGTATCGCTCAACAAACTTCTGGACGATTTCAAGTCAGTAACAGTTTCAGGTCTTTTCGATGACACAGAGAAGGAAATACAGAGCTTCGTAGGAGTTTCACTTGAGAAATTCAAGAAGAAAATTAATGACGATTACAGGAACAGGATAAATGATCTTGAAGGGTCAATGTCCGCCTCAAGAACCAATTCCATAAAGAATATCCAGGCGTTTCTTTCAATGGATTTCCTGAAAATCGTAGATGCGAATATCTTTGTAAAATGGGTTGACGGCGTCTATGATGCTGCAGTAAGATATACTGCTGAGAGTTCCATTGAATACGATTTCTCCCTGAATTCAAGAAGTTCAGATCTATTCAAGGAATCAGTAGGTGTTGTTTT
>JAKARU010000134.1 GCA_021819225.1 Thermoplasmata archaeon | reverse complement strand
ACAGGCAAAAATAAATATAGATTGGTATCTTACCTGATTACCAAGCTCTGATGGTGTAGCCAGGCCAAGCATACCGGCCTTTCAAGCCGGCGACTCGGGTCCAAATCCCGGTCAGAGCATCATAAATGTTACTCACTTCTATACAAACGATCAAAATCCATTCCTGTATCGGAGAGAAAGGCAAATTGTATAAATTTAAAACAGTATGTCCTGTTTTTAGAAAAGGAGTATGTTCAAAATCTTAGGATTTAAATCTCCATCTGTGTCAGGTTTATCCATACCCCGATCCACCAGGAGTCATTAGGATAACTTCGTCTCCTCTTACAAGTTCGGTTGTAAATTTACTTGGCATTTTTTTCTTCTTATTATTGTGCCTGACAAAAACAGATGATTGTTTTCCCTCTTTTCCTCCATTAAGTGCATATGGACTGGTAATGAATCTATCTGCTATGAGGGAAAAGGAACTATTTTCCAGCACCTTAAAAGATCTAATAATACCGTCGCCACCATTGAATTTACCCATTCCTCCACTTCTCCTCCTGAGTGTATATGAAGTGTAAAACAATGGGTACTCCTTTTCAGCTACCTCCACAGGTGTGTTCAGTGTATTGGTCATATTACTGTGTACCCCAGAGGAACCTTTATGTCCCGGTCCTGCTCCATTACCACCGCCAATAGTCTCATAGTATGACCAGTAATTTCCATTGCCTCTTCTACCACCAATCATGACATTAAACATTGTACCTGATGAGGCAGAGGGTATTCCCTCAACACAATGACTTAGAGCATGTAGTACCAGATCAGCAATTCTTTGGGTTGTTTCAACGTTTCCGCCAGAAACTGGATAGGGCCTATGGGGATTAACAAGAGAACCTAAGGGTGCTATTATTTTTATAATGGAATAGAAGCCTTCATTTGTTGGTATATCAATACCCAGTGCACTTCTTATGGCAAAGGAAGTAGCAGAAAAAGTCATTCCAGGCACAGCATTGAGGGGATACTCTATTTCATCAGACGTACCGGTAAAATCAGCTGCAATGCCTTCATTCGAAATATTAATGGATACCCTCAAGGGTACCTTTTCTTTACCAATTTCAAGATAATCGACCGCCTTAAAAGTTCCTACTTTCCATTTTGATATGGCCTTCAAACTTAAGGCTTTAGAATTTTCAAGAAGTCTTTCCCAGGATTTATGAACCTCATCTTTACCAAATCTGTTGAATATCTCCTTTATCCTCTTTATGCCCGTCCTGTTTGCAGCAACCTGAGCATTAAGGTCACCCAGGGCAGTTTCAGGATCCTTGAAATTATTCAGTATAATAGCCAGTAATTCCCCGTCCAATGCATTAAGTTTAACCAACTTTACTGGAGGAATTATAAGTCCCTCCTGGTAAAGATTCTTCCCGTTGGGATTAATGCTTCCAAAAACTGGCCCTCCCACATCTACTATATGAGCTTTATTCACCACATAGGACACAATTTCATTTCCAATATAAACAGGCCCAATTAGGGCAACATCATTCATGTGTGTGCTAGAAATATAAGGATCATTTGTCATTAGCATTTCTCCATCATGGAGAATAATTTCGTGATCCCTCATCCATTTCATGATATTTCCTATTCCTATCCTGAATGAACCAAGGTGAACTGGTATATGTTCCGCCTGCGCAACTATTATCCCTTCAGAATTGGTTATGGCACAACTGTGGTCCATCCTTTCCCTTATGTTTGGTGATAAGGCAGATTTCTTAAGAGCTACTCCCATTTCCTCAGCAACAAACTGCGTAGCCTTACCTATAAACTCCCACTCTACCATTTATTTCAACCTCAAATTTAGTTCACCAAACTTTCCAACCTCAGCAGTCCATTTCTCTGGAATGAATGTTGTGGACCCAGGTTCATCAACCAATGCCAGCCCTTCTATTTTAGTACCAGACGATAGTGTGTTTCTTGTATATACTGGTACATCAACAAAATCAGCCCCTGAGTACACCTTTCTGTAGCCTATTGAAACAGAATCCCTGACACCTTCAACAATTTCAGGCTTATCCCTTTTTCCTATACTAAATACTCTTATTGTAAATATCTCCACGCTTCTGTCGAGAGTAAATCCATAGGCTTCCTGATGCAATTTTATAAATTCTTCCGCAATTTTATCCCTGTCAGGTTCTGATACCTGAACACTTATTTCTGAACCCTGTCCTGCATACCTGCAATCTGCATACAAAACAAATTCTTTGGTTCCAAATTTGGTTTCTAGAGATTTTTCAAGTTCTTTAAAACTCTTCTGAATATCATCCGGGAAGGATTTTCTCATCTCGTATTTCCAGTCAGAATTGAGAATCCCAAGAGCACTGAAAACCGCTGGATCAGGTGGAATAACAACGCTCTTTAAACCAATTTCCTGAGCTATTCTAACGGCATGTTGTGGGCCTGCCCCTCCAAAACCAAAAAGTGTGAATTCTGTGGGATCAATACCTCTCTCCACAGTTACCATTCTTATGGCCCTTGACATTTCAAGATCAACAAGCCTAAGAGCTTTTTCTGCAATTTCAAATGGCTGTCCAAGCTTAGTGAATGCTTTCATTGCAAGATCCTTTCTCAGGACGAAATTGCTGCCAGACATCTGATCACTAAGTATTCCCAGTATGAGATTTGCATCTGTTATAGTTGGTAGCTTTCCACCCCTTCCATATGCAACTGGACCAGGTTCTGATCCTGCACTCATTGGACCGATGTTCATTCCGCCAGCAGAATCTAGCCATATAACAGTGCCTCCACCAGCAGAAACTTCAGCAAGATCAACAAAGGGATATCTCACTGGATAGCCACTTCCTTTTATCATTCTTCCATAGTGTGACTTTCCCCCGACCTCATATTCAGATGTGATCTCGATTTTTCCGTCTATAACTGTGCCAGCTTTTGCAGTTGTGCCACCCATATCAAAACTAATTATCTTTGGCAGTCCAAGTTTATTGGCTAAAACCCCGGCTGCAACCACACCTGCAGCTGGTCCAGACTCAATTATGGCAACTGGATTATTAGCAGCTTCATGTTCATCTACCAGCCCACCAGAATTGGACATTATGCTTATGGGTGGTGAACCGAAAGGAACTAGATTCTCCCTTAATCTTGATATATATCTGGTTATCACAGGCATAAGCACACCATTGATAACTGTGGTAGATGTCCTTTCATACTCTCTTGGTTCTGGCGCTACGGAACTTGACACAGTGACATACTTGAACTCCTTGGACAATTCACTTCTAACAAGTTCCTCATTTGTGTTATTGATATATGAGTGAAGGAATGACACCGCAACGCTTTCAGTTTTAAACTTTCTTATCTTTTCAATTAGATTTGTGATATCATTTTTTTCCACAGTTTTTAAAACTTTACCTGTGTAATCGGTTCTTTCATCAAGTTCAAATCTCATTTTTCTGGGAACTATAGATCTCGGCCTCTTAAATTCCAGATCATACAGTGATGGTCTATTCTGCCTTCCGATCTCTATAACGTCCCTGAATCCTTTCGTTGTGACCAGGGCAACCCTAGGCAAACTAAGGCCAAACTGCCCCAGAAGCGTGTTGGTTGCGATGGTTGTTGCATGAACAAATTCACTTATGTGTGAAACACCAGACCAATTCAAACCATTAACCACTCCTATTTCTGGATTTTTTGGCGTTGTGGGTACCTTAAACTTTTTTACCACCTTTCTGTCCTGTAATATAATTATATCAGTAAATGTTCCTCCAATATCAACAGAAACCGTTGTCCCAATCATAAAATCACTCAAACTACTGATCAGGCAAACCATATACTTTAAGGTTGATCCTCATAATACCCAGTTTTCTCTGAAAGACTGGATAATAACATAAGGATGCACATCTCATAGTCATCGTTTAGAGAGCATTTCTTATATCATCCACAATACTTTCTGCATCTTCTAAGCCAACCGATAGTCTGTAAGTCCTATTGTCAACTCCTAAAATATTAAGTTCATCTTCAGTTAGGGATCTATGGGACATGGTCATAGATCGGAA
>JAKARU010000133.1 GCA_021819225.1 Thermoplasmata archaeon | reverse complement strand
TATCGGAATTCAATTTTGATGTTATTTTCATATTATATGTCGGTATTGGGTTGTTCTATAAATGGTTTTGTATGATTTTGGCAAAACCGTAACGTTGATTAACTCCAATCAAATATCTAATAGAATTCAATTATGTCAGATGAAGATGTAGAACTGGAAAACATAAGGAAAAAAGTACTGGCAAGAATTCAGGAAGAAAATAAGAATAAGGAGGAAAAAAGAATGAAACCTGTAGAATTAACAGATGCAACTTTCAATGATGAGGTAAAAAAGAGCAAGATTATGGTAGTGGACTTCTGGGCATCCTGGTGTGCTCCATGCAGATTCCTCTCTCCAATAGTTGAAGAACTGGCCAATGAATACAGTGGTAAGATTTCCTTTGGAAAAGTGGATGTAGATGCCAATCCGGAAGTAAGTTCATCATTCAATATTACAAGCATACCTACTGTAATAATGTTCAAGAATGGTAAGGTCGCTGATGTAAGTATCGGAGCTGTACCAAAGGCAATGCTTGATGCAAAACTAAAGAAGTTGTTGAACTGAATGAAATATGATATTATTGTAATAGGTGGTGCCTTTGCAGGTCTTACTGCGGCCATTTATTCGTCCAGGCAGGGAATGAAGACACTTGTAATCACAAAAGATATTGGTGGTCAGGGATTACTTACAACCGATATCCAGAATTACCCTGGCTTTGAAAGTATATCCGGGTTTGATCTGGCTTCCAAATTTCAGGCACAGGCTCAGATGTATGGAACTGAGTTTTCATATGATGAGGTAAGGACAGTAACTGAATCAGATAACCAGTTTATTCTGAAAGGTGTGGAACAGCAGTATGAATGTGATGCACTGGTTCTTGCTTTTGGTAAAACCCCAAGAGATCTGGGGAGCAAGGGAGAAGAGAAATTCAAGGGAAGAGGTGTATCCTATTGCTCAATATGTGATGGTCCGCTCTATAGAAATAAGGATGTTCTTGTAGCTGGCGCAGGAGACCATGCTCTTCAGGCTGCACTATATCTAGGAACAGTTGCTTCAAATGTATATGTTACTCAGAAGGGAAACCGTATTTCAGGTTCAGAAGACATGATAGCTGAGGCAAAATCCCTGGAGACTGTTAAATTCCTTTACGAGTCAGAAGTTGAGGAAATACTCGGAGATAAGACTGTGAACGCAGTTTCCCTCAGAAAGAAGGATGGCTCGCTTGAACAGGTTCCAGTTAAAGCAGTGTTTGTTGAAATGGGATACATTGCAAAGACAGGGATGCTGAATGGATTTGTTGAAATGAACAAAGACAACGAAGTCATTATAGACATGAGTGGCAGAACAAGCAAAGAAGGCGTTTTCGCTGCAGGGGATGTAACAAATATCCCGTATAAACAGGCAGTGATCTCAGCCGGTCAGGGTTCTGTAGCAGCATTGAGTGCTATTAACTATGTTCACAAGAAACGTGGGATGGGATCGGTTAGAAGTGACTGGAAATTTGTTGATCTGAATAAAAAATCCAAGATCTCCCTCTAATATGATAAGTATTGAAAATGGAGGATTTGACTCCATGGGAAGAAAGAGGGTACAGAGTCAGGATAAAGATATAACGATCATCAAAGAAGGTGAAAAATACTTTGCCTTTGACTCAAAGTGCCCTCATAGGGGTGGTCCTCTCTTTCTTTGCAAGATTCTTTCCGGGGAGAGGATAATGTGTCCTTCCCATCATATTATTTTCAATCTGAATAATGGCGATGTGCTTGAGAATCCAATACCCAGATCAATGGGAGATTATGCATTGTCAGGTAACTTGAAGATTTATGAAGTAAGATTGAATGGAAAAAATCTGGAAATTATAGTTTGAATTTCTTGCTGTTCTCCTTCCACCAGACCTGATTTAACAGAGACTCAACATATTCTGTCTGGAAGTCCTGCTTTAAGGCTTCCTTCAGTATAGATTGCGCTTCATTCAGCCGGTTGATTTCCATAAGACATGATCCTTTTACAATTTTTGCCTCTGGATCGTCTGCCATTTCAATTGCAATATCCAGATGAGAAATGGCCTTATTATACTCTTTTTTGCCCATGAGAAGTTTGCCCATCATGAGGTGATATTCTGGATCTTCATCGCTGTGGGAAACTTCCAGTACATCAATACCTTCCTGCACCTTATCAAGAGAATTATAGAATTCTGCAAGTTGCATTGCCATTTCTGGATCGTTGTCTGAAACATCAAATGCCTTCTTATAATATTTCTCTGCAAGTTCATTATCTTCAAAATCTTCCATCATTGATGCCAGTTCGGAGTAGAATAATGGCTCAGAATCATTGAGGGATATGCATTTTGTAATGTAATTCATGGCTTCGGAGAGGTGATCTTCGGCAAGCTCATTCTGGAATAATAAATAAATTGCATCCAAATCATCCGGGTTTTCCTGCACCATTTTCTTTAGGATTTCAGTTGATTCTTTTATTTTACCACTCTCCTTAAGGACAATGGCATAATTTGTCCTGTATATGGGATTCTTATCCATCTCAAAAGCCATTTTAGCCTCTTTAAGAGCCTTCTGGTCTTCCTCCATGTCCATATAGATGTTGCTTTTCAGGAGATGTATCTCTGGCATTTCTCCTTTTTTCTGAGCCTCGTTTGCGAGTCTCAGGCTCTCCTCGCTGTTTCCCGTTGCATAAAGCATGGAAGCGTACTGCAATACATATTCCGGCTTTTCGGAATCTATTTTATAGGCCAATTCCGCGTGGGACTTGGCGTTTTCAATATCGCCAATTTGCGCAAATGCTTCTGATGCCAATGAAAAGGCATCTGGCCTGGTTGAATCTATTTCTATTGCTGTAATGAATTTTTCAAGGCTTTTTTCGAATTCTCCCTGGGTTAATAATTCAAACCCCTCAGCTATCTCTTTGTTGTAGTCAGACAAATTAATCTCACTCTTATTGAGAATAACTATTCATATCTTACTCATAAATTCAGGAAACAATAATAATGAAAAATCACATAGGGATTTATGGGCGAGGATAGGGAAAAACTATGCAGAAACATAAGGGATGATTTTTACAGGGAAGGTTTCGGTAATACCCCGATGCTTAAATATGATACATCTAATGGTTCATCAGTTTTTGCTAAACTTGAATATTTCAATCCCTTTGGATCTATCAAGGACAGGGGAGCATTCTTCATGATCGATCATCTTATCCTTACAGAGAGTAATATAGTGAATAAGACCATCGTCGAGGGAACATCAGGTAATACAGGAATAGCGACTGGAAATATCTGTCGAAAACTTGGAATTAAGTCCATGCTTTTCATACCTCCGGGCACATCTGATGGAACCAAGAAAGCCCTGATAGACTCTGGAGCAAAGGTTGTTGAGACAAATGAACCACCTGAGACTACCAGCACAGAGGTTGCCATTAATTCCGCCATTGACATTGCAATGAAAGAACCGGAAACTTATGTCTGTCTTCATCAGCATGGAAATGAATTCAATTATCTGTCTCATGTTTATACAACGGCTCCAGAGGCAGAAAAACAGATAGGAGGATTACCGGATGCAGTGGCAATAGCCATGGGAACAGGTGGCTCAATAATTGGGAATGCCAAATACTTCAAGGACAAACGACCAGGTACAACTGTTTACATGCTGCAGTCGGATCAGTCGTCCTATATACAGGGAATAAGGAATTTTTTAAAGGCAAAGGACAAGACAATCATTGAAAAGAACATTTCACTGGTAGACAAGATGATAAATGTAAATGAAAAAGACGCAAGAGATGGAGTTCAAAAGCTTGCCAGAGAACTTGGAATTTACGTTGGTTTTTCATCAGGTGCAAATTTCATGGGGGCACTTAAGATAGCCGAATCAAGAAACAACCTAAAAGTATACACAGTTTTTCCTGACAGTGGTATAAAATACAGTGAATTCTACCAAAAGAATGGAATCCTTACAAGAATGGAGACTGAAGATTTAAGCTCAAATGTAAAAGAAATAAAAGAGAACCTTATTTTAGTCAAATAAGCTATTGTTTATTTTTGTATTGAAATTTGCCTTTCTTTTTTCCACAAATGAGATCG
>JAKARU010000132.1 GCA_021819225.1 Thermoplasmata archaeon | reverse complement strand
TTAAGTAATCAATTATTTTACCTGGTCTAATTTCGAGGAAAAGGGAGAACGCCATTAAAAGTATTGTACCTTTAACAATAGTCTTCTTGATGGTTTTATTCATACAACCAGCAAGCTACCAGGTAATTTCCATGATTCCTAAGAGGAGGTTCTTGAGTTTTGCATCTTTCCATTGCAAATGGGCATCTTGGATGAAAACTACATCCTTCTGGCCTGTTAATCAGGCTTGGTACATCTCCCACGGGAGGCTTGAGTTCCTTGGAATTTGTTGTGGGTATTGAAGTAATAAGAAGCTGAGTGTATGGATGCAGTGGCTTTTCCAACACCTCTTCATTTTTTCCATATTCAATAATCTTGCCAGCATATAAAACAACTATAAAATCAGCAATATATTTCGCAACGTAGATATTGTGTGTGATAAATACGTATGTAAGTTTGAACTGCTTCTGTAGGTCAACGAGTAAATTCAATATCTGTGCCTGAATAGATTCGTCCAGCGCAGAAGTGGGCTCGTCCAGAACGATGAGCTCCGGTTTCTTGATTATCGCTTTAGATATTGCTACCCTCTGTACCTGACCACCCGACAATTCCCTTGGTTGTTTATCCTTAAGTTCATTATAGGGCAATCCGACCTGCTGCATTATGTCCTGTACCTTTTCCTCGTCAAAATTTTTCAAGGATTCTGATATTATATGCTTGATTTTCATTCTTGGATTCAATGACGTTGAGGGATTTTGAAAAACCATGTCTATATTTTCCCTTATATCTGCCGTATTCTTTTTATTTACCTCTTCCCCTCTAAAAAATACCTTACCCGAAGTTGGTTTTTCTAAAGTTACCATGATTTTTCCCATGGTAGTCTTTCCAGAACCGCTCTCACCAACCACGGCCAGCACCTGATTCGATGTCAGTGTGAAACTTACGTTATCAAGTGCCTTAACATAGATTGGTTTGGTCCTCATGGCAATTTCTAATAGTCCTCTTTTCTGCGACAGATAGTATTTCCTTACATCTTCAAATCTGTATATTTCACTCATATAACCAACACTTAACCTTTCTATCTTGAACGTCCAGTAGTTTGGGTTCTTCTTGCATACATCTTTCAAACACGAACTGACATCTGTTGCTGAATTTACAACCATCTGGTAATGATAGATAAGATGGCGGAGACCCCTTGATTGAAAAAAGCTTTCCAGAAGTCTTTGAAGAATTTGGTATGCTACCGATTAGTCCTGACGTGTATGGATGAAGTGGTTTCTTAATGATGCTTTCTGTGTTTCCCGATTCCATTATCCTTCCACTGTACAAGACTACTAGATTGTTGGAAAGAACATATGCTAGTCCAATATCATGCGTTATGAAAATTATGGTCATTTTCATCTCTTTATTTAACGTTCTTAGTAGGTTAATTACCTGAGCCTGTATTGTAACATCCAGGGCAGTGGTTGGTTCATCTGCTATCAAAATTTTTGGTTTAAGAAGCAACGCCATGCATATAACGACTCTTTGGACTTGTCCCCCGGATAACTCGTGCGGATATCTTCTCATAATGGAATCTGCATCTGGAAGTCTTAGACTGATAAGAGATTCTTCTGCTTCTTTCCGCATTTCGGCTTCATCCGTGCTTAAATGGTCTCTTTCCCTTCTTATCCTTGCTGCTTCAATCAACTGAAAACCAACTGTTTTTACTGGATTTAAACTGTTTAATGGATTTTGAAAAATCATGAAAATAGATGTACCTCTGATTTCTGTCATTCTGTTTTCAGATATTTTCAGAACATCTTTGCCATCGAAAATAACTTCACCTTCGGCGGATCCAGTGCCCGGTAACATCCTTGTAAGAACCTGCCCCAGTGTCGATTTCCCAGAGGCAGATTCACCGACAAGTGAGATTATATCGCCTTCTTCCAAATCAAGATTCATGTCTTCAATTACCTTAAATTTACCAACTACAGTATTATAAAATACACTCAGATTTCTGATAGTCAACAGCATTTCGTCACCTAATAATTGATCCTATTTGATATTATGTCCTGAAGTCTATCACCTAATAAAACAAACCCGATAACAATAACCAGAATTGCGAGGCCTGGAAATATTGCCCACCACCATGCCGTTGGAAGAGCGCCCACACCATCCGCTGCCATTGAACCAAGTTCCGGGATTGGTGGTGTTAAACCTATTCCTAGAAATGCCAGTGTAGAATAGGTTAAGATTACGTTGCCGAAATCCAGTGCGGCATATGCTATAATTGGATCTGTGTCGTTTAGGAAGAGGTACCTGAAAAAAAATCTTATTTTGGAAACATTGTTTATTTTAGAAGCCTGTACAAAATCCAAGTTCTTAATCTTTAAGGTTTGACCCCTGAAGAATCTAGTGTAAATTGGCCACCAGACAACCATCAAACCTATTATTGCCCCGGTATAAGTTGCATTAAGCACCACACTGATTGCTATGACAAGTATCAGGGCTGGTACTGCGAGAAATGCGTCTGTTACCCTCATTATAATTTCATCGGTCATTTTTCCCATATATCCTGCCGTAATGCCTAAAACTGCTCCAATCAATATTGCGGAAGCAACAACCAACACTGCAATGAAAGCGTCCCTTGGAACTGCGTATAAAAGTCTAGAAAGAATATCTTCACCCTCGGCGTTTGTACCAAGTAGATAAGTCGAACTTGGCCCCTGCATTGAAATGTGGTAGTTAAAGTTAAATGGATTGTGGGGCAAAAGGATACTTCCAAGATGAGGGTCACTAAACATTCCGGAAAAGATTTCAAGCATACCCTGTATAAATGACCAGCCGAAAAATATGAGGACAATGATCATCCCGGCAAATCCAGTTTTATCCTTATATACCATCTTTAGATAAAAATTTAATTTCCCTTGTGTATCCTTTTTTTCCTCCTGCTTATGAGTCACGTTTTCAATCATTCTAATCTCACCCTTGGATCGAGTACGCCATAAAGTATATCTGCTATCAGATTTGCTGCAATTACAGATAATCCAACTATAATGGTTGTATCAAGTATGGCAATGTAATCGAGTGTATAAATCGCGTGTACAATGAACCACCCCATTCCATGATAGTCAAATATATCTTCAATTATAACTGCACCTGCTACGGAATAGGCAAACAATAGAGCAATCAGTGTTATTAAAGGAATCGAGGCATTTCTTAGAGCAACACTATATATTGCTTTTTTTCTCGGGACCCCTTTCATGATGCTTAATCTAAAATAATCAGTTTCCATTATATCTAACATAGATGACCTGGTGAGCCTTGTAACGATTCCAAAACTGATCAGAGAAAGTGCAATAACTGGAAGGATCATGTGATGAATGAGACTTATAAAATAAGGCCAATCACGTGCAATAATAGAGTTTAAGATAGGAAATGAAGTATAATTTTGTGGTGTATTGAGCAATGGGTTAACCATGTGTACCGCTGGAAGAAGTCCTAAGTCGTATCCAATAAATAGCTGTAGCATCGCAGCAACTAAAAATGGGGGAGATGCCCAAGTAGCGAGATAAACACCCTTTACAACATGGTCTGTAGGTTTTCTTCTTTTTGAAGCCGCAATAGCACCAGTAAAAATACCAATTGCAACGGAAAGTATTATGGCAGGTATAACCAGTTCAAGAGTTCTTGGCAGAAACTTAGCTATTAAGGATATTTCGGGCACTTTGTATGTCGGATCCACCCCAAGGTTTCCGTGGAAGATGGCAACCATATAAATAATCATTTGTTCATATATGGGTTTATTTAGCCCGTAAGTTTTCTCAATAGTAAGAAGTTCTGCAGGAGGTACATGTGGACTTCCAGCATAAATACGCGCCATAGCTGCGGGAGATGGAGCAATGATATGAATGAGAGAAAACAAGAATACAATAAGAATTACAACGGTGATTAAGGCATTTATGCCCCTTCTAACTATAAACAAAACCGTTTTCGACTGCATTCAAACCACAAATGAAATGGTTTGCTTTAAATGTTTTGGTCGTTTTAACGACGTAAATTTGGGCTTAGTTTGTTGAGCAGCACTACCTCTGATCTATCTGTGAGAATGG
>JAKARU010000131.1 GCA_021819225.1 Thermoplasmata archaeon | reverse complement strand
GTATCGATTTACGATATATAAAATATTTTAAAATTTTTAAGCTTTTTATCATATTCTGGAATAATTTTTGATACCTTCTGGCCCATTTGAATTTTGAAGCAGTTAATATATTGCATGTACTGGAAAAAATAGAGATTGGTATAGCGTTTGAGCATCAGCAAGACATCTTGATTGAGACGGGTTTCATCTCTGTAGTAGGGAAAAACAATAAGATTTATTTAGTTACAATCATATTACCAAACAGATAAATGAAACTAACCAAGCTCATATTCATAGCTGCATTTTCAATCATATGTGTTTTTCTTGTTGTATCAGCGTCAAGCATATATGTTTCTGCTGAAAATGATCTCAAGGATATCGAACTTTCATTCGTTAAGCTAGAGATAAGAAATGGAAAGTTGACAGCAAATATGGATGTTTCAGCTAAAAACACCAATGCCCTTCCGTCAACAGTTTCAATCTTCAACAACAACCTCACAATAAATCCCTATAGCAGTTCCAATTCATTCTTCAATCTTCCAGTAAACATAACTTCTCTCACAGCTCAGGGCTGGCCAACAGAGTCTATTATCTATTATGCCAACGCTGTCATTTCAGAATTTCTTAATGGTGTTGGCATTACAACTCTTTCCAGGAATATCAGTACACAGCTCCCGTTCCTTTTCACCAACGTTTCCCTTGTTAAGAATCCAGATAATAATACTTATACCCTATTCATCAACGACATGATACCAATAGGTTTATCAGTTCTCAAGGTGGGAATATATACGGGAGAAAAGTTTCTCGGTAATCTTTCTTTTGCCAATCAATCGGGTAACCTGAGTGGTAACCTATCTCTATCAGGAATCCTAGACAGCTCAAATTTACTGGGAAATCTCAGTTCTGTATTCTTTGATTTCCTAGGAGTAAAATTGAATCTTGCCCAGTTTACAGCCAAAAACTGAATATCAGTATATCTGCCTACCAATAAATTTAGTATTATTCAATTTTTCAAAGATTAATTTTGAGCAAACCCTGCATTCTTTCACCCTGTTTACTTTTACTTTCTGCAATTCCATTGCTGTGGCAGAATAAAAGTAAAAATTCCTGTCTAGGGCACCTTCCATAAGATATTTCAACAGTATGGATGTGGCCATGGCCGATACCGTACTTGGAACTGGAGGAGATACCTCATCAGCATGACAGTTTAGAGGAATCATTTGCTTTCCACCCGTAAGGCAGTTAAGGCACGCAGTTTGTTCTGGGACTATAAGCATGAATTCACCAAAATAACCATAACTGTTGGTCATCAACCAGGGAATTTTTTTCCTTACCGCATATTCATTGATCAGTTCCCTAGTCAGGAACGAATCTGTAGCTTCAAAAATGAAGTCACTATTTCCAAGTAGAAGGTCTATGTTTGAAGAGTCAACATATTCGCTTACAAAGTTCAACTTTCCACTGTTGGAGCGGTTACTGATCCTGTCGTAAACAGTTTCTGCCTTGTTCTTTCCTATGTCATATTTATCAAACAAAGGTTGTCTCTGCAAGTTTGATTGTTCAACAGTATCACCGTCTATGACCCTTATCTCTGCACCAGAGGATGATAACAGCATTGAAGCAAGCTGTCCGTTACCTCCAAGTCCTATTATGGAAATATTGACGCCACTTAAGATTTCATCCATTTTAAGAACATAGAAAAGTAATAAATATAGATTATTTCTAATGCAACAATGAAAGTAGCAGTAGTGAATAAGGTAGGGCAGAATCTGGATATTGAGGAACGGGACACACCAGAACCCGGTGCAGACGAAGTAGTCTTGAGACAGGACCTGACTGGTATTTGCTACAGGGATATATTAACAAGGGATGGTTTTTTCCCCCGACTCCATACCCCCATAATACCTGGTCACGAAGTTTCAGGCATAATTGATAAAGTCGGTTCTGGGGTAGAATATTTCAAGGTGGGTGACCGGGTTACCAGTCTTATTTATGTTCCATGTGGACACTGTTACAATTGTGTTTCCGGAAATGAAAATCTGTGTACAAATAAGAAGACACTTGGAGAGAACATAGATGGAGCTTATTCAAAATATGTCAGGTTGAATCAGAGAAGCCTTGTAAAGGTTCCAAAGGAAGTTACTTCGGAGCTGGCAGCAATTTCTGCATGCGTTACGGGAATGCTTGTAAATGCGTTGAAGAGGGTAGGCGGAATAACTGAGGGAAGCAGAGTCGTAATAACCGGTGCAGGAGGAGGAGTTGGAACCCATGCAATTCAGATAGCAAAGGCATTTGGAGCTGAAGTTATTGCAGTTACAAGTTCACAGTGGAAAGTTGATTCCCTGTATAAACTGGGTGCAGATCACGTTATATCCTCTGAGGGGGAATTTAATAAGAAGGTGAAGGAAATATGGGCTGACGGAGCTAATATATCCCTTGAAAACACTGGAGATGCAACGTTCAATGAATCATTCAGGGCACTTGGATTCGGTGGAAGAATGGTCGTTGTCGGCAATCTGAGACCATCATCTCCTCCACTTCAACTCGGTGTACTAATATTAAAAGGCAATACAATAGCTGGTAATATCTCATCAACCAGGAAGGACATTATGGATGCACTCGAAATGTCAGCGAAGAGGAAAATAAAAGCGGTAGTTTCAGAAGAAATTTCCATAGATGAAGTAAATGAAGCATTCGAGAAGATAAAGGTGAAGAAGAACGTTGGGAGGGTATTCATAAAGTTCTAAAATTCTACAGGTGATAGGATTGATTACAGCAGCTTAATTTGTTTATAATCAACTATTTTCCATTTCCATCTTCAATGCCTTCTGAAATTCAATGAAAACAGTACTCTCAGGATTTCTTACACTTAGGATGTCCCGGACCATGGAATCGATGGATGACTTATAGTTAACGAATTTTTGAATGGTGTTCTTCACATCCTCCAGTGCCCGTACCTCAATTGTTGGCTCAATCCTATCCCACCTCTTTTCTATCCTGTTTATATTCACCTTTGTATCTCTCAGGCTTAAATACGCTATTTCCGATTCTATCTGGTCCATGCCCATTTTATTCTCAAGGGAAAAGAGTTTTGCGTAGAGTGATAACTGGTTAACATAATCCCTGTTTACCTTCTTTGATGTCTTGAAATCCACAATAACCGTTTTCTCTATATTTCCATCCATGTATGTATATAAACCATCAATCCTGCCTTCGACAGTGATGCCTGTCATAATATCAGGGAAAACATTGTTAACCTTCTGCTTGAACTTCATTTCAGATCCTATCCATTTACCTTTCTGTATTTCCCTTACATATTTGTCATATGAAATGAAATTGCTCCATGTTCTGGTCAGCTTTTCATCATCCAGTATTGGTGGTGTCTCGTGATTTTTTATGAAATTTTCTATGTAGCTGTGAATATCACTCCCAAATGTCAGGGCAGTGGATTTTGTCTGGATTCCAAGGACATATGCCTCAACAAACTTATCCAGTTCCTTAACCCTTTCTAGCATTGTAAAACTCAGGTTATTCAATCTGTCCATCTTCCTCTTCAAATAGTCCCTTACCCATGGCTTGAAATTCATTTTTAAATTCTCTCTTTCTGAAATCTCTTTCATGCTTACAAATTCATTAATTACTACTTTATTTGCAAAGTCAATCTTTTTGCATGGTTCTAAATTATATCTTTCAGAAGAGTTCTTCTCAGTTATAATGTCAAGGGAATTCTTTGTTCTCGAAAGTGCAACAAAATCTATTCTGTTTTCCTCTCTTATTCTTTCATTCATACTGTAGCTCAGGCCATTGCTTTCCAGAATGGAGTTAACTATAAGATCAATAGCGCTTACATTCTTCTTCTGGTTGTATCTTGGAATATATATCACGTGATCAAATTCGAGTCCCTTTGCCTTATGTACCGTGATTATGCAGATCCTGCCAGTGATCTCATCAACACTGTCCCTTGAATTCTCCTGAACTATGTATTTCTGGAGACCGGCAAGTGAGTACTCCTCGCTCGTACCGAATCTTTCAAGGAAGATGGGAAGAGATTCAAACACATCCTTGGCAGCTTCAAAGGCTGATTCTCCTAAGGTAAATGAATT
>JAKARU010000130.1 GCA_021819225.1 Thermoplasmata archaeon | reverse complement strand
GATCTCTGTTAACTTTGATATTATCTTGTTTACCTCATGCAGATCTGAATGATGGAATCTGATTCTCCCATACATCCTTCCATTCTCTATGTAAAGGTGACTGATTATGAGTGAGGGTACCCTGAATAGATCCTCAGCCAGGAGGGAACTTCCCGGAATCTCGTTCATTTCCATCCTGATTATCTGGTAAGGCTCCCTTATTATTGACTGGTAGATTGATGTCCGGGTACCAAACTTCTCATTCCTGTTGATTACAAGATATATATCCATGTATATTTTTCCATTAACCACGTGAACATAAACTGGTAGCCTCCCGTAATCCTTCTCGATTAATGGTAAAATTGAATTTTTTATTTCTGTGGATATAGAGAAAGCCATATCCAACCTTTTGTCAACATCTTTATACAGCATTTCTTTGTCCCTGATCTTGATATCCCTCATTAATAATAAATATATGCCTAACGTTATCAGGAAGTGTGGTTAAATAGTTTATTCCGTAGGGGGAAGGCATGTCTTATCTTACGGCCCCACGGATTTAGATATTCAGATGAATTCCTTTCCGATGGTCTCCCTGGCGATTATCTGCTTCATAATTTCCCTGGAACCCTCTGCGAGCTGAAATGACCTGATCCCACGCAGTGACCATTCCTCCGGGCATTCCTTGCTGTAACCAAAAGCACCCTGCCACTGCAACGCATCGTTGATTGCATCAAACGCCCAAGTTGTGGAAAGGAGCTTTGCCTTGGCAATTTCTTTTGAAACCTGGAATCTGGTGAATTTTCCAAACTTCTGCTCCTGATGGTATGTCCAGAGAGCCCTGTATCCAAGATCAAGTGCGGTTTCCATCCTTGCTGTGTTCTCTGCTACCTGGAACTGGAGTCCCTGGAATTTAGTTAGAGGTTTCCCGAATGCAACTCTCTGCTTCATGTAGTCAATTCCCCTTCCAATGGATTCGAGAGCTGCTCCTGCACTGATAACCGATATTAATGCCCTGGCAAACTCAAAGCCCTCATGGACAATCTTGAATCCTTCATTTTCCTTCCACAGAAGGTTTTCTTCAGGGACTTCATAGTTGCTAATCCTGAACGCCCCCCAGCTTGAGCCTTCCCTTCCCATCTCCTCGAGGTATGTCAGGTCAAAGTTCTTTTCTGAATATGGGAGATAAATGAGAGATGTGCCGGAAGTACCAGGCCTTTCGGGAGAAGTTTTTGCAACGGTTATGAAACCTCCACCAATCTCCTTTATTTCCCTGACCATGCTTATATAGCTCTTCTCCCCATCCACTACGAATTTGTTTCCAGTATGCCTTGCCACTGTCGTCATGGAGGCTACATCCGAGCCAAAATTGGGTTCCGTTGATGCTATTCCCACAAATTTCCTTCCTTTCACTACATCCGGGAGAATATTCCCCTTCAGGGATTCAGTACCATACTTGGAAAGGAGGTAAGACCACGCATTATCAACCAGGAAGAGTACCGGGATGGAAACTGTAGGATCGGCCCTCCCTATCTCCTCAGCCACAATGCCAATAGTCACAGGATCATATTCGGGCCCACCATACTTTTCGGGTACTGCCATTCCAAAGAATCCCTGTGATGCCATTCCTTTCATTATTGAATCGGGGATTCTTCTTGTCCTGATCATCTCCCTTATCTTTGGCTTGATCTCCCTGTTTGCAAACTCTCTTACGGTCTCTCTTAAAAGATTCTGTTCTTCAGTGAAGGTATAATCCAACATATGGAGGGAGATGCTGTATCTTTATTTTAAATTGAAGGTATTATAATACCTTTGAGGAGTGAGTTTGTTCACTTACCCCATATAACAAATCGTGATCAAGATGGTAAATGGTCAGGAGGGTTAAAATTTATCCTTGCCATCGATGGGTCCTTAGCCATCAGTGATACCCGGCTGTCTCTTCTTTCTGCGGCAATTTCATAGCCTATCTTTTCACTGAGGGATATCGTGAATTCCATTATCTCGTCATGCGAGGGCATGTTATCTTCACTGAGCCTGGCTATGGACTGACCGACATGGACATATCCCTTGGATTCGATAAAATGAGGATCCGCAATCCTGTCCCAGTGCGCATATTCATCTACAAATGGCATATTGATTCCCTTTACAAGTGTGTGCCTGATAACCTTTCTAGTATCCAGTGAAGGAAGAAGTTCCATTGTCCTTGCAAAATTCTCCCATGCATTTCCTATTGAAGGATTCAGAAGATTATTGAATATCTCCTTAGTTGGACCTGCAGTGGTAACATAAAGCTGCGTTGGAAGTGGATCAAGTTTCTCCAGTACCATTGGAAGAGTTCCATTTGTCACTAGGAAAGTTGAAAATCCCCTGCGATGGGCAAGCTCTATGAATTCGCCGAGCCTGGTGTATAATGTAGGTTCACCGGTGAGGGATATTGCGATGTGCCTTGGATTTTCTGCCTCCTTCCACTTTTCCTCGGTAACCTTCGGGTTTCCCTTGAACCCAGAAATCAACTTCATGTGTGCCCTGATACTCTCATCGAGTATGAATTCCGGATCATCCTCATCGCTGATTCTCATGCTGTCGAAACCATTGAACCGCCAGCAAAATGAGCAATTCTCAGTACATGAATTTAGTGCAGGTGTCATTTGAATGCACTGGTGGGAGTTGATTCCATAAAATGTACCCTTGTAACAGGATTTTCCTCCAGTAAGTTCACTCTTTGTCCAGTGACAGACCTTTACAGCTGAATGCTTCCCTACGAGGCCATAATGCTGCTTCTTATAAACTTCCTGATATCTGTTCTCTACCACGGTCTAATAGGCAAAACTGTTATTTAAGTGTTGAGTGAATCTAATTCAGAAAATTACACCAGAAATGTTTTATTAATTTACAGTCATGGGGAGATATGCCAAAAGGAAGTTTGTGGACAGATATATCATATGGTGACAACGTACCCGACGAGTTCTATGCAGTTATAGAAACGCCGATGGGCTCAAGAAACAAGTATGAGGCCAACAAGGACGGCCCCGGGATAATCCTTGACAGGGTGCTCTATTCGTCTGTAATGTATCCTGCGAACTACGGGTTTATCCCCCAGACATATTATGATGATGGTGACCCCATTGACGTCCTAGTTCTTGGGACTTACCCCGTATTCCCTGGAACAATTGTTCTTGCCAGGCCTATAGGAATTATGCACATGATAGACGGCGGGGACAAGGACAATAAAATTATAGCCGTGGCAGTGAAGGATCCAATGAACAGGGAAATAACTGGCCTGGAACAGGTGAACAAGCATCTTCTCAAGGAGATTCAGAACTTTTTCGAAACCTACAAGATCCTGGAAGGAAAGAAGACATCGGTTGATGGGTTTGGATCTGTGGATGAAGCAAAGAAGGAGATTCTTGATTCAATAAACTCCTATAAGGACAAATTTGAACCGGAGTTCTAACATCTATAATTTTATATCTGAAAAGCATAATGCAAAACGGATTTATCTGCAATAAAAGGATATGAGAAGAATTTCTGGGTTGCCTCGTTTGCATCCTCGGTAAGATCCTTCGGGATAGGCGCCACATGGCCATTCCTTGCAATATTCATGACGATAAACCTGAAAATTCCCATTGTTGTTGTCGGTCTTATCTTTGGCGGGATGGCCGCCGTTTCCATCATATTTTCGATTGTTGGTGGTTATATAGGCGATATACTCGGCAGAAAAATATCAATCCTGATAGGTTCAGCAATAGGATTCATAAGTTATTTTCTTGTTTACGTATTATTTGAGACTGGAGCTACACCTCTCGAAATATCCCTGATGTTCCTTCTCTCATCAGTTTCAGGGGCACTGGTCTTTCCTGCCAGCTCAGCAGTTGTGGCTGATACGACAAGCACTGAGATGCGGAGAAGTGCCTTTGGAATATACAGGATCTTCACAAACCTTGGATGGGCTGTAGGACCCATAATAGGTTCTGTTGTTTATGGCTATGGAGTGGGATACATATTTCTATTTTCCTCCATATCTTCTATTCTCCAGTTTCTGACGGTACTTTTGCTAATGACTGATATGAAGATGAGGTTCGTGGATGCGAATAGGGGAAAAGGTTTCATCAGTTTTGACAGG
>JAKARU010000129.1 GCA_021819225.1 Thermoplasmata archaeon | reverse complement strand
GTTTCTCTATTTTTTCTATCTCAAGAACTTTTGCATGATGCAGAGCACAGAGTTCACAACCGTATACTCTTACAACTCATTCTATTTCAAACGGAAACTCTTTACCTGACATTACAGGTTCGCCACAGTCGGCACATTTCAACAATCCCAGTCACCTCTAAATTTATGTGGAGATAAGTTTACTCCACGTTCTCATTTTTGTGCGACTTGATCCTTGCCAGTTTTCTCTCAAGCATTGATATCTCATTCTCCAGCTGTTCCTTGTAGTCCTCAAGGTCTTCAGCCACATCCTTTTCAGAACGGTTCCGAAACATCTGGCCGCATCGAGACATTCTGGATTCCATGTATTCGTTGTCGCATCCACACTTGTTTTTATTCATTCCGTACATTTGTTTTCTCCTCATGAGAGTATTATAGTTTCATATATAATGCTGTCTATATATCGACGACGATCTCGAAAACCTCCATGGAATGATTAAAAAACACGTAAGATTAAACAAATCTTCTGCTCAATGTGCTCCATAGCATTCCCGGTTATTGTCAAATATAAATTGATTTTCCACAACTCCCCCACCTGGCCTTAGTGAGCATATTGTGTTAATGCGGTCTTAGAATTTTTCTTCAGTTATGATCATTCAATCTAGTTTTTACAAACTCATTGAAAAATGCCATGCTGCAAAAAGAAGAGCCGGTTCCACTGTGAGGGAAGAATTTATAGATGAGTCTGATGGGTTGCGGATTGAAGTTAACCTTAAAATTTAAAAAAAGCAAAAGTATTATTATCCGCAGGATAATAACAAAATATGCCTCTTTTAAGACAAATCCTGAATGAGGAACGCTCGTGTGCTTCATACATTGTTGGATGCCCCAGTTCCGGCAAAGCATTTGTAATCGATCCGAAAAATGAAGTGGATACATACATTAGGATGGCCAGTTCTTTGGCACTGAAGATAGAGGGTATAATAGAAACCCACATTCACGCGGACCATATCTCCGGTGCTAAGAAATTAGAGAGATTTGCCGGCGCTCCTATTTATATGTTTGAAGATGCAAAGGTGCAATTTGGTTTCCTCCCACTGAAGGAAGAGGATACCCTGAAAATAGGAAATGCACGAATTAAGGTATTACACACACCAGGGCACACACCGGAGAGCATATCCTTGGTGTATTACGATTATAAGAGAAATCCTGAAACTCCCTCAACAATCTTCACAGGAGACACTCTATTTGTTGGCGATGTGGGAAGATCAGATATTTCTGGAGTGGATACTTCTTATGAATTGTACGAAAGCATAACCGAGAAAATATTGCGTCTACCGGGCTTTGTCGAATTAATGCCTGCACACTATTCTGGATCTGCCTGTGGTGCCAACATGAGCCCAAAGGTCTCTTCTACACTGGGATATGAAAGGCTCTGCAATCCACTCCTTCAGACAGAATCATACAGTGATTTCAGAGAAAAACTTGGAGAAATGGATCCTCAACCCATACCTGAAAAGGAGAAGATAAGGGAGATAAACATCAGGGCAGATTAAGATGTCATATATTGAAGATAATCCAGATGTACATTTTAAAATATTAGATGAGCTTGAATATCTTGGGCTTACACACTATGAGGCTGAGCTATTTCTCACACTATCTCGCGGAGGGATGACGGCAAAGGAGCTTTCCCAAACAACAGAGATTCCCTACACGAAAGTATACGCAGTTTTAGAAAAATTGATCCAACTTAATCTGGTACAGAGGGTCTCGAGCAATCCTTCTATGTTCTTAATCCCTGAACCAGAAATTGTTATCAGTATTCTGTGTGAGGAGGGAAGGTCCAGGATCGATGAGATTGAGGATCATTTAACCAATTACCTGTCAGTGGTCAGGAGGAACGAAGACAGATCCCGAGATCTCAAAGTGTCATGGAGCATAGTGGGTTCCAGTAAAGTACAGTATTACCTCCAAACCATGGTAAAAAAAGCAACACATTCGATTTATTTGATGGACCCAGGGATCAGAACACTGGATAGTAAATTGCAGGAAAATATCAAAACAAAAACTGGTGTGCAGTTGAAAATGATATTTTCCTCCAGCGAAGCAAAAGAAATTCCAGATGATCTCATACCATTCTCAAGAATATATGACAGGTTGAATTCAAGGTACTATGTTTTTGACAACGAGACCTCGTTTATGATATCCATGGAGAAAGACCATGAGATCTACGGAATAGTGGAACCCTGCAGTAATTGCGTTTTACAGTCCAGAGAACATTTCGAAATGATGTGGGACAGATCCAGACCAGCATGCTCAAAGGAGTGATTCATGGTTCCCCGTATGAAAAATGGTGCCACGCCACAAGGATTAACACATGACACCACACAGTACGTTATCCTTCTGTTACTGACCCTGTTCATTGGATGGTTCCTTGGGATAGAGCGTGTTCTCGTCCCAGCAATGGCTAAGGACATATATCATATTTCATCATATTTATACATACTCTCATTTCTGGCGGCTTTTGGCTTCACAAAGAGTATACTCAATCTGGTATCGGGAAAAATATCGGATGACATTGGAAGAAAGAAACTGCTGCTTATAGGATGGCTGGTAGCTATTCCAGTCCCTTTCATATTCTACTTCTCAACAAGCTGGAATATGATTGTACTTGCCAATATAGGCGTAGGCGTAAATCAGGCATTCTCATGGACTATGACAGTAACCGCAGGCCTGGATCTGAGCAGAAGCACATCCCGAGGCCTCACTGTTGGACTGAACGAGGCGGCCGGCTACATAGGTCAGGCCACTGCAGGAATCATTACGGGGTACATGGCTGCCTCATATGGATTAAGGGGGGCATCATTTCTGTTCGGAATCGTGGTTGTAATTGTGGCCATAGGAACAACGGCACTCACAATAAGGGAAACTGTAGGCTTTGCTAAATCAGAAGAACTCGGAATTAATCAAGCAGGTAGTTCGGTTTCATTCATTAAGATGTTCACAGATACATCATGGTCAAACAGACTCCTCTTTTCCTATTCACAGGCTGGTCTCTTTGAGAAATTTGTAGATGTTGTATTTTGGGGGCTCATGCCATTATACCTTCTTTCACTTCACTTCAGCCTGTTTACCATAGCTGTTTTGGTTGGAATTTATCAGATAACATGGGGGGTAGTCCAGATCATAACAGGAAGACTATCGGACCATATTGACCGCAATGTCCTTATAATTACTGGATTCTGGATTGATTCAACTGCCATGGTCGGTTTCGTCTTTTTTCATGGAATTGTAATTATTGCCTTGCTGAGTTTTCTTGCAGGTCTCGGAATGGCTTTTCTGTATCCTGTTCTCATCGCCGCCGTGAATGATAAGGTCAAACCCTCTGAAAGAGGGACAAGACTTGGCATCTACAGGCTCTGGCGGGATTCCGGCTATGGATTTGGCGCTATCTTTGTAGGAATACTGGCTAGCGCGTTAAATGTCAAAGATGTGTTTATAGGCGTTGCATTACTTATGGCCATTTCCGGAGGAATCGTTATGGTTGCCTGCTGGATTAATCATCATAAGTCCTTGGTACCATAACTAAGGAACAAAATTGTGCAGTTAAAGTGGAAACAGTTAGGAGAAGTTATTTTCTTATTTGGGACTGAAATTTTAGAGAATAAAACTCAGTATCAATAGGATATTTACGCTTACTCAAAGGATTATGGTACAGTCAACGTTACTTTATAGAAGCAAATTAAGTTGTTATGCATCATTTAAAGATCAGCTGTCATACTCAAATGCTTTGGAGATTCTAGAACAACTGCTAATTTTTTGGATGGACATACAAAAATAATTCATGAAGTATTTTTAACAACTCAAAATAAATGCTGCACAGTTATTTTTGATTCTCAGCCAGTTCCCTCTGGAATCTCTCCTTAAAATCAGGATTTTGAATTATCTGCTTCAGAATAGTCTCATGGATATGTTAGCTGCAGAGTAAACTGTTCAATTAATTTCATTGCAAGTCGGCTTCCGATTAATGCACGTGGCTTCGGAAAGTAGGAAAAGAGCCACTGGAGGGTTTCGATCCCCCGACCTGCTGATTACAAATCAGCTGCTCTACCAGCTGAGCTACAGTGGCGAATGGTCTGCCCTATAAATGGATATGCAAGATCGGAA
>JAKARU010000128.1 GCA_021819225.1 Thermoplasmata archaeon | reverse complement strand
TTCAGGAACAATAAGTGAAAATATCATATTTGGCAGGAAAGAAATTACAGAGGAGATGGCTAAAAGAGCCTCGAAGATTGCCAGGATTGATGATTTCATTGAGAGCCTTCCTGAAGGTTATTCAACTATCATTGGAGAGAGAGGGATAACACTTTCAGGAGGCCAGAGGCAGAGAGTTGCCCTTGCGAGGGCAATAGCGTCAAACCCAAGAATACTCATACTGGATGATGCCACTTCAAGCGTTGATCCAGAGACTGAGCTTGCAATTTTCTCAAGGATCGTGAAGAATATTGAGGGCATTACTGTAGTGCTCGTGTCTCTGAGATACTCGGCAATGAAATATGCAACAACAGTGTATGAACTTGAGGACGGGGAGATAAGACAACTCGATAATATTGAAGAGTTGAACTACGCAATGGAAAAGGAGGGGTTCGAAAATGAAACAGACCTATGAAGAAATCGAGGAAACTTATATAAAAACCCTGAAGGGAAGAACAGCCCTCAAGAGACTTATAAAGGACATGGCAAAAAACAGGAAGCAGATGACTATATTGATTGCCTCAGTCATGATCACTGCAATAGCTGCTACTTTCTCCCCCCTTGCAATTGGAGATGCTGTTAACGGAGTGGCCGACAGAAGTTTCAAGGTTATACTTGATTTCAGCCTGCTATTCATTGGACTGGCAATGATACAGTTTGCATCTAACAGATTCAGGGTTATAAGCTCAACCATACTTGCACAGGGTACTGTAAAAAACCTTCGAGACAGATCATTCAAAAGCATACAGCACGTTCCAATTTCATTCTTCAGCAAGGTTAAGGCAGGTTTTCTGATCAGCAGAATGACAAATGATGGGGAAACTCTGGGAGAGTTTCTTACTTTTCAGATCCCGTCAGTCGTCTCCGGAATGACCACCGTAATAATGTCCATAGCAATTATGCTGTATCTCGATTTTAACCTGACCCTGTATGCTCTCATAGTGCTACCTTTCCTTTCATTGTTCACCATATCACTGCAGGGCAAAGTGAGGAGGAATTATCTAAGAACAAGAAGAACAATTGCGGCAATCACCGGGAATCTTGCTGAAAATATATCATCCATAAGAAGCATAAAGGCGTTCAACGTGGAATCATATACAGAGGAAAAATTTGACGGCCTTAACAGTGATAATCTTAATGCAAATATCAAGGCATCAAGACTTTCCTCAATGTATGGTGCAATAGTAAGAGTGATCGAATATACTGGAATAGCTATTGTTGTACTGGCGGGAGCAATACAGTTAAGGGCTGGATTGATTTCAATCGGTATCCTTGTTTCATTCATATTTTACGTTCAGGAGTTTTTTGATCCTGTGATCCAGCTTTCACAGCTCTATAACTCCTATCAGTCATCTATTGTTGGGGTTGGAAGAATATACGGAATTATAGACAGTAAGAAGGAGGAAAAATCTGAAGGAGAGATAAATGTTTCAACACTCAAGGACTCTATTGTCCTTAAGGATGTCAATTTCGCATACGACGATTCGGATGCCCTTAAAAATATTAATCTGACAATAAAGAAAGGAGAGAATATAGGGATTGTTGGACATACTGGAGCCGGGAAGACGACACTTTCTAACCTCATAATGAAATTCTACACGCCACAAACAGGGGAAATACTAGTAGATGGGAGGAACCTTTCAGAAATTAACACAGAGTCTTACAGGAATCTCATCTCTCCAGTACTTCAGGAACCATTCCTTTTCAGGGGCACAATATATGAGAATGTTAAAATCGCAGCTCCAGACAAGTCTGAGGAGGAAATAGAAAAACTTGCATCTGATTTCAGCCTGAAAAGGATATTTGACAAGCTCCCTGATGGCATGGAAACCAATGTCGGAGAACTTGGAAGGAGCCTATCAGAGGGGCAGAAGCAGGCTATTGCCATTTTAAGGGCATTGTGCAGGAACCCTCAGATCATCATAATGGATGAACCAACATCGAATATTGATCCATATTCAGAGAAGTTCATCTTCCAGAGTCTGGAAAAATTCGCCCAGGATAGAACACTTATCCTGATAACGCACAGGTTCTCAATGATATCCCTGGTAGATAAGATTATAGTTCTACAGGATGGTAAAATTGTTGAGTCTGGAACATTCCCAGAGTTGAGGGAAAAGAAGGGAATATTCTCCCAGATGTATGATATTCTCTATGGAAATAGAGGAGAAAGCATAGAATGAGAAAATGTGGGTAAAAAGATCAATTCTTTTTTTCCTTGAGTGCGTCTTCCATGGCAATATTGATGTCCGCAAACTTGATTTTATATCCAAGAGATTCCATTTTTTCCGATTTTATTAACTGACTTTTGAGAACAAGATCAGAGGCCTTTCCGAAGAGAGATTTTATGATAAAACCAGGAATTGGTAGCCCAGATTTTTTCTTCAATACTTTCCCAACACTTTCAGAAAATATTCTTGAGGTACAGTTTCCGCCTACGCAGTTTATGGGACCGGAAAAGCCAGTATTTTCAATTGCAGACATTATTATGCCTATCTCATCATCCATGTGAATCCACGGGAATATCTGGCTACCTGGTCTTACATATCCACCCAGTCCCTTCCTGAAATACGGTACCAGTGCGGCCAGTGCACCCTCACCATTTTCCAGTACAAGGGTTGTTCTTACAGTTACGACTCTCACACCGAGATCTTTGGCCTTATATGCCTCTTTTTCCCAGCTGGATACAAGGTTTGCCCAGAAATCCTTTCCTTCGGGAGAGCTCTCTGTTGCAGCTACATTTTCCGAATACCCATATATACCTGCTGCAGAACCATTGATCAGTACTTCTGGTTTCTTATCGCATTTTTCCATTGCACTTATTACGTACCTCGTTCCCTTTACCCTGCTTTCCACGACTTCCTTCTCGTAATTCCCTCTCCATTTTGAAAAAATAGGAGCTCCCGAGAGATTTACCACTGCTCTGATTCCGTTCATGAATTCAGAAAGTTCATCTGGTTTATTCATATTGTATTCAATATAACTTGTAGCATCTTGCAGGATTTCCTTCGCCCTCTTACTGTTTCGTGAAACTACATATATATCATAATCTTTCTCCTTAAGGGAATAGTAAAGCCTTTTGCCAATGGAGCCTGTTGCTCCAAGTATCATGATTTTTTTATTTTCCATATAGGTAAAATAGAATTCAGCTTAATAGGATTTATAAAAAAAATTATATGAACTACACGTTAAGCCAGCTTATTGAATTTCAAATATTTCGAATGGCACTTATGATTTGCTATGAATGATAAGAGATAATTATTGGGACACTATTCTCAAAAATGAATAGAGAATTACATGATGCTTATGTAATTGAAAATTTGAGAACACCCTTCGGAAGGAGAAACGGGTACTTCAGGAACACACATCCTGTCAACCTCCTTGGATCACTGTCTCGTGAGCTGCTTGCCAGGCTGAAGATAGAACCTTCAAACATAGATGATTTTATAGTTGGTAGCGTCGATCAGTTTGGAGAACAGTCAGCAAACATAGCTAGAAATGCCTGGCTGTCAGCAGGTCTTCCAGAAACTGTTCCAGGAGTCACCGTGGACAGGCAATGTGGTTCAAGTCTTCAATCCATACAGTTTGGGTACAGTGGAATTGAATCTGGAATTTATGATCTTGTGCTTGCAGGTGGAGTTGAATCTATGACAAGGGTTCCAATGTTTTCAAGCATCCATAACGATTCCACGCCCATGACCAAAGAGCTCAGGCAAAGATATCCAATAGACGAGGACTGGTTCAGCCAGGCCAGAGCAGCATCAATTGTCGCTGAGAAATATGGTATAACAAGGGAAGAGATGGACATTTTCAGTCTTGAAAGCCACAGGAAAGCCCATTCAAACATCAATGATATAAGATCGGAAATTTTCCCTGTAATGGGGGCAGACAGGGATGGAAACAATCGGGTTGTGGATAGTGATGAAGGTGTGAGAACTGATAGCACCATAGAAAAGTTATCAGGGTTGAAAAATGCATTCTATGGAGTAGATAATATTACTGCCGGAAACTCAAGTCAGATATCTGACGGTGCTTCCCTGACACTTATTGCTTCAGAACAGAAAGCCGACCAGCTAGACCTGAATAAAAGGGCAAGGCTGAGATCATTCACC
>JAKARU010000127.1 GCA_021819225.1 Thermoplasmata archaeon | reverse complement strand
ATTCCTGTAATAGCGGGATATACTGAGGTTGCTTCTTTTTACTTAAACAGCAGTGGAAGTTATGTCTGGCAATGTGAGGCTGCTTGTGGTTCAGGACCAACAGGATGGGGAGGCGCAATGTCCACTCCTGGCTGGATGACAGGAACTATTTATGCCCAATAAATTATAGGACATAATGATTTATGAGAAACAGCAAAGCCATTACCCTCGCAGAATCTGGGAGACCACAGGTTACAAGACGGGTCATATTCTATGGCATATCCCTCTTGCTCTCTCTCCTTATCGTAGTCATATCCATTACATTTTTTGTGGTCGTTGTTTACCTTGAGGGGAGAGTTACTGATGACTTTTTCTATCTTTTTACAGGGATAGTAATTGTTAATCTTGTTATTTCGGCACTCTCTGTAAAAGGGCTAATGACGCTATATCCACTGATTCAACCTGAACATACAGAGTACAAAACCATTGTCTTATCGAAACTGGACGGGTCGTACCCATCTGGTAATACTGCCTCAGCGATCAGAATTAACCCGGAACACTTTACAGATTTAGAGCTTGAAATCATAGATCTCATAAACAAAAATGGAAATAAAATGCTTCAAAGTGATATAGTGACAACAATTAATGCCTCAAAAGCCTCCATATCCAGGACCCTGACAGCATTGGAGAATAAAGGGGTGGTTGTGAAGATGAGAAAAGGCGTAACAAATGAAATAATCCTTACTGAAACCTATTCAAATTAGTTTCATGAAACATGTTTCAACCAAGAATTAAGTGTCTTTCCACCATATATGAATACCATGGGTAAACATATTGAAAACTTGATGTGGTTCATTGTGGCGCTTGTCTCTGCAGTTGCGGCAGTTACAATAATTGTCTCCATTCTGTTTGGAGGCAACTATTACAATGGAACCTATGGCCCATATGGGATGATGGGTGGCTTCTATGGTATGGGAATAATAATGCCGATCATAGGTGTGATATCGGTAATCTTGGTGTTGGTGTTCATTTATTTCATATTTGAAGACGTTCGAACCCCTGAACCGCATCGACCTGTTGATCGGATGGCAAGGGCAGAGGAGATTGCGAAAGAAAGATTCGCAAGGGGAGAAATATCTGAGTCCGAATACCGTCAGATGATTGAAACCATAAGAAGGTGAAATTTTCTATGAACAAATATAAAGCTATAGGAATTGTGGGAGTTGCTTTCCTTACTGTCGTGCTTGTATTTTCGGCTTTCTACTACTACGGTGGATACAACACACCCAGCAGTTCCCAGCACCTGACGCAGTCACAGCTTGAAGGTTTGAATGTAACAGAGCCGGGAGTTTATGCTTCACAGACTAACTCGACTATTTACATAAACAGTTCCAGCAGCTTGCTTGTGATGACTGGACCCATGAACGGACCGAGCATGTACAGTTTTGAGATACTAGGCATGTACAACCCAACGATAGTGATCAAAGAGGGAGTGACTGTTCATTTCACAGTGGTAAATATCGATACCGATTCTGAACATAATTTTGTACTTAGCAATCAGGGTCCACCATATCCCTACATGAGCGGAATGGGTTCCATGGGATCGGGGGGATACAGTTCGATGACATCCATGAGCTTTCTTCCACCAACAAATTCGGGTTATTTCTATTACTACAATATGAGTTACAGTTTTTCGCAATCCGGAACGTACTGGTACCTGTGTACCTATCCCGGTCATGCTGAAAACGGGATGTATGGGAGGATAGTTGTAGAACAATAATTATACGGGCAGCAGCAATGCTGCCTATCTAACTTTTTCAATTAGTTTGAAGTAAACATCATTGCTTTGCGGCGGATTTTTGATGTGCCTGCGAAATAAGCGAGTATTTTGAGCCAAATGACAGGACCAACTAAAAGGATGAAAAACAATAGTTAACGATAAAACCAACCCTGATGGGTCGCTGCCTCTCGTCGAATGAATTCGCACAGGCAAATATCCATTCATGCATTTTATACCATAAGGAAACAATCTCTGCAGCAAAATATTGGTGCGCCAGGCAGGTTTCCCGCCTGTACCTGGGCCCATTTAACGATTATATGAGTGAGTCAACAACGATTTTGAGCTTTGTTTCAACCTCATTTAGAAAGGCCGTCTTCTGTTCCATCTTATCTGTCTGAATGGTATGGAAAATTTCTGCAGGCATTTGAGCAGATATCTCAGCACCGTCTTCCACTGATTTTACTATCAGATGGCATGGAATGAGCGTCTCTACCTTGTGGTCGAAGGAAAGGGCTTCATGTGCATATTCAGGATTGCAGATATCAAAGGTTGTGAAATTAGGATATTTAAACCCCTTTGACCTCAGGATCTCGCCTATCCTGATCTCAGATAGTATAGAGAAACCGTTTAGAGGTACAATCTCTCTAACCTTGTCACACGCTTCATCAAAAGAACGCTCTGTTTTGACTCTGTATTCAGTTGCCATTTCTTCACCTGGACAGAATTTCATTCTTCATGCTTAAATACTCTTCTTTTCCGATTTCTCCTCTTGCATACCTCTCATTCAGTATTTCCAGTGCAGTTTTAGTGTCATCCGCTGAGGAGTTTCCCTCATCGCCATGGCTGTGCATTTGATGCTTTCCCATGTGGTTTCCCGAATTCTTCATACATCCACAAGACATAGTTATGAAATCTTGTTAATGTATAAAACCATACTTTATTCAATCTGTAAAATATGATCACCAGAAACGTACATAACGATAAGAATCACCCTGAGGTGAGATCACACCCCATAAGATGGTGTAAAAGAGCATGGGCGTATCAGTAGGTTAGTGAGAAACCCTTCACGATCAGACTGCCAAATCGTCCTTTCCTGATAGAGATGTTCTGCCTGCCCCTATCTATGGCGCGCCAGACAGCTTTGCTGATGGCTATTGTGAACCTGTCTGTTTTAATCATTTCATATAGGGATGGATCGTTGATGTCATAAAGAATCCTTGCAGTGATTTTAGCTTCCAATTGGCACATATTATCGGGGCAAGGCCCTTTTTCTTCAACCAGTTCCAAGACTAAAAATTTCCCTTTAACAGCCTTTATTACTCCCTTTCCCGATTCAACTTTCCCTTTCCCAACAGCAATTGAATCTGGAATGTTTGAATTCTTGTCCGCCAGTTTATTTTCAGCCACGCCAGATGATGAGTCCACTCCGTTAGTTAAATCTCTCACTGAACTCATGGTAGATTATAATTCATCTCAGTTATTTATAATATCTCTGACCAAACTGTCCAGGCAGCTCCAATATATTAGACGTTATGAGAATGTTTGATTAGAACTGTAGCATCCCTTTTATCAACAGCATCTATCCGTACATGCTAGTGTCTGGAATCTTCTTCAGGAATCATCTCCCCTCTTTTCTTGAGGTCTCTCTCACAGTTCGGACAGCACACGTAATATGTCTTCCCCCTTATTCCTACTGAGATCGGACTGTCCTTGATCTCTTTTCCGCAGTAATCGCAGTGGATATTTTCTACCCTGTTCATGTTTTCATACGATTCTCTTGAGGTTGCTATTTCAACTCTTTTTATGCTAGCCTTCTTTAACTTTATGAGGTCCTCATAGTAGAGGATCACCATATAGGATCCGTCTATGAGAGAGAAGCGCTCCAGGATAATATTTTCCGGTATGTTCTCTAAATTGTCAGTGTATACGAGGACCATATCCTTTTCTTCATCTGCAATGGAGATGGTGAATTTCTTGATCCTTCCGCTTGATATTATGGAGTCCAGGGCTTTCTTGGCCGTAAGCCTGCTGATGCCCAGCTCACTTGCCATGTCCACTATGCTCATCCTGGAATTTCTCTTGAGCAATAATATGAGCCTCTGTTCCAGTTCAGAAAGATTTCTTCTCATAATGTAATGATTTTACTCATCTACTTTAACATTATGGATAGATATAATATATGTATATCAACACAATTCATAACTATGGCAACAGATGTAATATGCGGAATGAAAGTGAAGGAGAGCACTGACCTGAAGAGCGAGTTCCAGGGAAAAACGTTCTACTTCTGCAGTAGCCACTGCAAGTCAGAATTCGACAAGAACCCCCTGAAATACAGCAGGTAAGGAGAACATAAATGCCAACTGATCCCGTATGTGGAATGTTTGTACCTGAGGATACCGATCTGACG
>JAKARU010000126.1 GCA_021819225.1 Thermoplasmata archaeon | reverse complement strand
TAGGAACTGTAATCAAAATTATCTCCTGCAATTTGTTCGCAGCTTCCCATGTAGATACTTCCATTTCCACTGTTGATTCTTCCAGATACATTCTTTCCTGATGCATATCCTCTGGCAACAAGGGTTCCAGCTGTGAGAACACTGACCTGGGCTGTACCTGCAAATAGGTGATCGGGATGACCGGAGATTACAACTATCCTCTCCCCCTTAAGGATCATCCCATCCCTAACCAGTGCGTTTAGAACATCCTTTACAGAGATATCTTCTGTGAAATTTTCCATGACATATGGAAACACTCCACGGTAAAGATTGGTTCTGGATGCAACATATCTTGAAGGTGTTACGGATATTATTCCAGAGGATGGCCTCATTGATGATGCCATCCTGGCGGTGTTCCCGCCCCTTGTGCATGCTACAATATGATGCGCATTTATCTGGTCAGAAAGAATCTTCGTTGACCTTGCGACAGAAAAGGTTACCCTGCTTCCCGTGAATTCACTTGGCTCTTCAAAATTATGGTAAAATGACTCCACATATAGTGAAGTGTCTTTCAGCACTTTCACAGCTTCAAGTGGAAAAGAACCTATTGCTGTCTCTTCAGAGAGCATGAGTGCGTCAGTGTTGTCCAGGATGGCATTTGTCACGTCTGAAATTTCTGCCCTGGTTGGTGAATCACTGGAAACCATGCTTTCAAGCATCTGGGTTGCTACTATTATTGGTATGCCATTTGAATGGGCCTTCTGCATTATGTACTTCTGGCTTACTGTTACCTCATGAACAGGCATCTCTACACCGAGATCGCCTCTTGCAACCATTATGGCATCAGTTGCCTTTACTATGCCTTCTATGTTTTCCATGGCCTGCTTGGTTTCAATTTTGGCAATAAGATGGATGTTTCCCCCCATCTCTCCTATCATGTCATGAACCATGTCTATTTCATCACGATTCTGGACGAATGAAAGTGCAATATATTCAACATTTTTTTCAACTGACATCTTCAGGTATTCCTTATCCCTTTCCTGCAGTATACCCATGGGAATGTACCTTCCAGGAATGTTCATTCTTCCGTTGTTTTTCAATATGCCATCAACTGAAGAACTCAATTTGCAGATCCTTTCTCCTTCCCCGGTAACAGTTGTTCTTATCTTTCCATCCATGAATAGAACTTCATCACCCTTCTTCAGTGAGTTAACCACACCATCAACAGCTATGCAGATGTCAGCTTTTTCATCCTTCTGTCCCAGAGTATATTCCTTGCCTGCTGTAATGGTAATTGTATCTCCCTTCAACAGGGCTCTCAACTCCGGACCCTTAAGATCGACCATTATGCTCACGTACATCTTCCTCTCACTGGCCATCCTATCCCTGAAATCTACCAGATTCTGAAGTTCTTCCTTTGTACTGTGTGCAGTGTTCAGCCTGAAACAAGTAACCCCAGATTCTACCATGCTTTCCATTATATTTTCCTTGGAACATGCAGGACCATATGTGGCAACAATCTTGGTCTTAGGTCTCTTTGAAATGTCCATCTTCTGATAATTCATGGATTTAAAAGTGTATTATGGTATAATAAGAAAACTAATGATTCGTTGTGAAGACCTGTTCAGAATTGCATGAATAAACATTGACAAAAATAAATAACTTTAGTTTTATCATGATCTGAATGACGGAGAAATATCCCATAGAAGCAGTTATTGAAGTTGAAAGGGACGACTGCAAGATTACCCAGGCAATAATGAAGATGAAAGGGGTAAAATCAGTAACGAGACTCAAGATAGAAGTTGATGAGACACTGCATCTGGTTGAGAAGGAGACATTTACAGATGAGGATATGAGGATCATCAATTCCCTTTCAAAAAAAGTTGCAAAAACCGGTCCCGGTAAGTTGTGGATATATGGAAAGAGCTGTTCGGCCTGCAAGGCACTGGCCCTGAGCGAGGCGGTCATGGTTTCCAGTAAATCAGTTGACTCGAGAAAGATCCTTTTCAGGATACTGGTTGAGAACAGAGTTTCACTGAAAAAATTGATGAAACAACTTGAAGCAGATCAGTTAAACCCAAAGATTGTTGAAGAACCGGATGAACAGAGGAATGAAATGTCAGATAGAGAACTGAGTGTGCTCAAGATGTGCTATGATCTTGGTTACTTTGAGAATGACAGGGCATCATCACTAACAGAGATAGCGAAAGTACTGGGTGTTTCAACATCATCCCTATCAGAAACATTGAGGAGGGCAATGAAAAAAACAGTGAGGGATTATCTCACAAGAAAGAATCCCTGATATTTTTCCCTCTATTTTATTGCCTGTAACAATACCTGATTGAAATTCCTGGCTAATGATATTTATTTCAAAAATGAAGAATTCAGTAATGCCTGATTCCCTGGTTTAGAAAGTAATTTAAAGATTCAGTGCTCTTATTTTCATGGCCTTTTCGTACAGTGAAGAAAACTCCTTGAAGTTCAGTTGCTGTTCCTTATCGCTCATTGCCTCTTCCGGCCTTGGATGCGTTTCAACCATCAATCCATCTGCTCCGGCCGCCACAGCTGCCAGTGCAAGTGGTTCAACATATTCCCTTCTTCCTGCTGGATGACTTGGATCCACCACTATGGGGAATTTTACCTTTTTCCTGAGCACAGGAATTGCCGAAATATCCAGGGTGAACCTGGTAGAAGTTTCGAACGTCCTGATACCCCTCTCAACGAGAATTATATCCTCGTTTCCACCAGCACTGAGATATCTGGAAGCCTGATAGAATTCCTCAACAGTGTTTCCGAATCCCCTCTTCAGAAGGACGGGTTTCGATTGTTTCGCCACGTCCTTTAACAGGGAAAAATTCTGGCAGTTCCTGCTTCCTATCTGCAATATATCTGCATATTCACTGACAAGTTCCAGTTCATCGTTTCCCATTACCTCTGTAACTACAAGCATATTGTATTTGTCTGCTGCTTCCCTCATTAGCTTCAATCCAGTTTCAGCGAGTCCCTGGAATGAATCTGGAGAGGTTCTGGGCTTGAAGGCCCCTCCCCGGAGTATCTTGACTCCCAGTGTTGACAGGAATTTGGCCGTCTCCATCATCTGGTCTCTGCTTTCCACGGCGCATGGGCCTGCAATAAATCTCAGGCTTCCTTCTGGAAAGAGCTCTCTAACATTATTCATTTCTTTCATCATCGTAATCACTTCCTTCTTTTTTAATTTCTACAACAAATTTTGGTTCTTTCAGAACAGATGTGCCTATAAGGTATCCATCAAATGGCATTTTTAGCAACTGCCTGAAATTGTCTCGGTCAAGACCGCTTTCAAGGACCTTCACACCATGTTCTGCCATCATATCTACTACCTGATCTTCCCTCCCTTCCATCTTTAGGGTCCGGAGATTTCTTCGGTTATATCCACATATCACATTTCTTCCATGAGGTATCCTGTCAAAAACTTCCTTTTCGTGGAATTCGGCAAGTACATCCATATGCATGCTACCTGCGTATTCTGCCAGTTCTTCCAGCCGTGATGCTGAAAGGAAGTCTGCAATCAGTAATATGGCATCAAATCCACAATTATATGAAGTTTCTATCATTTCCTCCCTGTCTATGAAATCCTTCATAAGAATCGGCTTTTCCAGTTTCTGCAGATTTAAGGCATCAGTGAAATTTCCTGAGAAGTGATCTGGCTCAGTGAGAACGCTGAACGCATCGGCATAATCATTGACATATTCTGCAAATTTCTCAGGACTTGAGAATGTGGGGCTGGAAAATCCCGAAGGCGACTCCCTCTTGTACTCTATGATCAGTCTTTTTCCCCCTTTACCCAGCACATTCTTCATCGATATTGGCTTCCTTGATCTCATATCCTCACTTACGAGATTACGCTTTTCATTTTTCTTGTAAATCTGTTCAACTACATCCAATTCAATCCCTCATGAAATTCTCCAGTAGCTGTCTTCCATATTCGGAATAAAAACTCTCGGGATGGAACTGCACTCCAAATCTTTTCATATCTGGAGTGTGAAAACCCATTATGCTGCCATCTGACTGGGAGATGCAGTCAGGTATTATTCCAGGAGAAGGACGCACTGTAAGGGAATGATACCTTATTGCCCTGAACTGCTTTGGTATGCCCTGATATAAGGGAGAATCTCCGTGTATCATTGTGTCAACTTCTCCATGAAACTGGCGGTCCATTCGTTCAATAGATCGGA
>JAKARU010000125.1 GCA_021819225.1 Thermoplasmata archaeon | reverse complement strand
TTGTAATGCCAATAGGATGAATTGGCGTGAGATAGACTACATCAAAACCCATCTCTTTGATGTCGTCAAGCCTGTTTATGCAATCCCTGAATGTGCCGGATATTCTCGGGTCGGAACCCTGTGATCTTGGAAATATCTCATACCATGATGCGAACCCGCCATATTCAGGGTCTGAGAAAACCCGGTATTCATCAGATTCTGATTGATCAAGCCTGGGGAAAAATTTTCTAAGATTGGAATAAATGTTATCAGATGAAACAAATTTATTGATTAATGTAACAGGATCTTTATCGAGATCTTCAAGGAAACCTTTCAGATTGCTGTTTCCATTAAGTAACTTCTTTATCAGATTAAGATCCTCCTTTATATCTTCACCTGCATCCAGCCATTTTTTGCAGTCCGCCATAAGAGTAGAAACCTGATCATGCCAAGCAACAATCCTGTATCTATAGAGGCCCGTTTTTTCAGCTGTGAACCTGCCTGACCAGGAATCATTGTCTACGAATTCAAGGGACGAGGAACGCCATTTCTTTTCAGTATCATGCCGGAACATAATAGCGGCATCAACCCTTGCGGTACCATGAGAAATTATGTCACATTTAACAGTCACATCCTCTCCTTCAGTGACCTTTGCGTATCTTTTCCCATTATCGACAGAAGGTTTTACGTTCTCTACCCAGATTTCACCTTTCATCTTCATCACTGTTAAATCTGAAAACAACACATGATAACGGAGGAAGTGTCAGGTTTATGCTGTTATTTCTCCCATGTGACATAACGGTGTCGGTATGGACGCCTCCAAAGTTACCCATATTGCTTCCACCGTAGATTTCTGAGTCGCTGTTAAGTATTTCTTTATAAAAACCATCCCTTGGAACACCTATCCTGTAATTCATCCTAGGAACGGGGGTTAGATTGAAAACCGCGAGTATGAACCCCTCTTTACCTGTCTTCCTGATGAAACTGAATACCGACTGGTTATAGTCAGAGAAATCCAGCCACTCGAACCCCGAAGGATCCTGGTCTGATATGGAGAGATTATTGCTTGTGTAAAGAGTTAGAGCATCCCTGAAGAATCTTATCAGCCGGGCATTGTAGAAATAGGACGCCTGTTCCCATCTCAATCCTTCCTTTACGTTCCACTCTTCATGCTGGCCCCATTCTGATCCCATGAATACCAGTTTTTTCCCCGGGCTGAGGAACATGAATGCATACAGGCACCTCAGATTGGCCATCTTCTGCCATTCATCTCCTGGCATTTTTGTGAACAGGCTGCCTTTCATGTGTACAACCTCATCATGTGAAAGTGGAAGGATGAAAGACTCGCTGAAAGCATACCAAATTGTGAAAGTGATAAGGTTCTGGTGATATTTCCTGTATATCGGATCTAATGAGAAATACTCGAGTGTATCATGCATCCATCCCATATTCCATTTGAAGTCGAAACCAAGGCCACCAGCTTCAAGGGAATTTGTAACTCCAGGCCATGCCGTTGATTCTTCAGCGATCGTTATTACATATGGATAAGTGCTGTGCAGGAAGGAATTCAATTCCCTGAAGAAAGATATTGAGTCAAGGTTCTCCCTTCCGCCATAGATATTTGGTATCCATTCACCCTCCTTCCTTGAATAATCCAGGTACAGCATTGAGCTTACCGCATCAATCCTGATACCATCAGCATGGAAAACATCTATCCAGTATACCGCATTCGAGAGAACGTAATTCCTTACTTCGTATCTGGCAAGATTGAATATTCTCGTTCCCCAGTCAGGATGCTTACCCAGCCTGGGATCTGCATGATCATAAAGATGAGTACCATCAAAGTTATAGAGGCCGTATTCATCTTCAGGAAAATGAGCTGGAACCCAGTCCAGAATTACTCCAATATTATTTTTATGGCATTCGTTTATGAACCACATGTAATCCTCTGGGGTACCATATCTGGAAGTTGGAGCATAATAGTTGACGACCTGGTATCCCCATGACTCATCGAGAGGATGTTCCATTATCGGCATCATCTCTATATGAGTGAAACCCAGATCTTTAACATAGTTGATCAGATCATTGCCAAAATCCCTTATGTTCATGAAATCCCTGTTATCCCATGGACGCTTCCATGAACCCAGATGGATCTCATAAATAGAAATAGGTGATTTCTTCGATTGATGATTGTTTCTTGTCTGTATCCATCCGGAATCCGTCCAGTCATAATTCAGATCAGTCACAATGGAAGCAGTTCGTGGCCTTTTTTCCATGTAGAAGGAAAAAGGATCAGATTTCATCTCAACCTGGCCATTCTGGAATTTAATGGCATACTTGTAAAATGCATTGTGTTTCAGATCAGGTATGAAAATCTCCCAGATACCTGAATCATTGACATTTTCCATTGGATACCTTCGGTAATCCCATGAGTTGAAATCTCCAACTACTGACACAGCTTTAGCATTTGGAGCCCAGACAATAAATCTTACACCGCTTATTCCATCTCTATTCTCTACATGTGCACCAAATGTTCTGTATGCATATTTCAGCTGACCCTCCTTAAAGAGATAGATATCATCCGGACTGATTTCAGGCTTGAATGAATATGGATAGATCTCACTGTGTTCTCTTTTATCCTTTCCTGTATAATAGACCCGATAATGTTCGGTTTCCGGTATATCATCAAATAAAGCCTCGAAGAGCTGGTTGCCTTTCTCATAAGATAATTTCCTAGATCCTGAGACCTCAATTGAAACATCCGTTGCTTCAGGAATAAACACCCGTACCAGAACCTTATCTTTTTCCCTGAATGTTCCTATTAAATTGAAGGGTCGTCCGTGTTCAAAATTAATTAACTCATCGCCAAACAATTTTATTCATCCTCAGATAAAATGAAAGTGGTTCATCTGTTTTAAGTTTTATCGATATATTCTTTCTGCCGGATCTATCTTAGGAGAAAACAGTTTTAAAAAGAACATAATAATTATCCTATTGTTTTAGCCGCTTATGACTCTTCAGCTTATTTCCAACCTTTTTATATGGAAACAGGATCGCCCCAAATATTAAGAATAATGAAGCAAATAAAAAATAATAGGAGTCCTTGGCAACTTCATTATATTCCGGCCACTGGCCATACAAGCGCAAGAGATTCAATTTTATGAGACCAAACCATGGAATATCCCAGAAGGCCACTCCTACTATATTGCCAGAATTAACAGGTGCATTTGTAATGCCAACGTTCTGATCTGCGGCAATATATGCAGACATGCTAGAATTGAATTCATCTGATACAGCTAGGTTATGATCCCCCATTGTTATGAAACCACTTTCGTTTACAAAACTAGATATATAAACGACAAGATTTCTATGACTGTAACCGGCATCATCGATAAGCACGTAATCTCTGGTTACTTTCATCCAGCTCTGATTATGATATCCCTGAATTACAGGACATGAATTATTCCATGAAAGATAAAACATGGCCCGGTGTATAATCGTCAACCCGCTGGAGCTTCTATAAAGAATAACGTTACCGAACTCACCATAACTTTTATAGCCTGTTTCACGGCCTACAACATAAGTTACTATATTATCCGGTACCTGTGATACCTTCTTTACAAATACTATGTCCCCTACATTGATAGTACCAGGCGTCCAGTAATCTGAATGCGTCATGCTCTCAGAAGCGACAACACTCATGGGTGGGATTTCCTGAGTGTAAGCCAGTATGACGGCAATAAATACAAGGATCGATAAAATTGCCATTACTTTTACCAACCTTGACCTTTTCACATCTGGGTTACTGAATATTATTGCATTAATGTTTCCTGGGCAAGCATTTCTAATCGTAAAATTATTATTAAATCTTCTGAAATGAGTAATTATTGAATACGCAAACAGGTTCTACTTACTGGATTTTTCAACCGGCGCGTTTCTTTCAGAGATTGAACTCTTCAATGTTTCCAGACTCTTCAGAAGGTTCTCCGCTGAGGAATCATCTATTCCGGAAAGACACTGTTCGATAAAATCAAGATGAAGTTTTCTTGCCTCCTTAAATCTCTTGATACCGGAATCAGTAATGACAAGATCAATCTTTCTTCGATCCTCCCTGCTTCTTCTCCTGATAACAAGTCCTTGCTCCTCAAGATTATCGATAATTCCAGTAATCCATCCCTGTGTGACATTTGTCAGAGCAGCCATTCTTACCATGGTT
>JAKARU010000124.1 GCA_021819225.1 Thermoplasmata archaeon | reverse complement strand
CACCACTACAAAGCTCACAACCATGAATATGACTGCTATCATTATTCCTCTGGAATAATACTCTATTGCATCTATAGGCATTTTAGCCTTCCTAAGGCTCTCATCCATCTTTTCTGTCTGAACATATCTTTCTACGAGATGGCCGAACACCCTGACAGAGAAGACATCAAATATGGTAGGTGCTGGAATGACCACTTTTACGGGTTTAGGATTCAACTTCTTGTTCAGGTTTGACAGGAAGCCGTTACCCTTGTTTTCCTTCTTGATCTGTATGTCCTGGCTTTTATGCATCATATACCACTCGCCATCTTCATTGCCGTTTCAGGATCTTTATAATATATATTGATTATCCTTGTAATATTCGTATAATCCGTTATGTTATTTTTGACCATTCCATCCAGCAGAGCCCTGCGTCTCTCAAACTCAAAGTTCATTTCTTCCTGGGTCCACTGTTTAGTATCCCGTATCTCGTTCAGGATCTTGCTGAATCCTGAAAATACCTGTTCATTCTGGTTGAAATCATAGGAAAATACCTTATTATACATTATCTCTCCAGAATCCTGATCTGTTCCCACAATTTCGTCAATCTCCATCAACTTTCTCATATTCCTGCTTCCGACCCTTACGAATTTATTGAATATCACAATGTTAAGTGCACCGATAAGTACTCTTGGAATATTTAGCGGATTTGATTCCAGCCTGTTTACAAGGGTCTCCATGGAGTCTGCGTGAATTGTTGAATATGCAGTGTGCCCCGTTGAAATGGCCTGAAATAGGGAATAAGACTCTCTTCCCCTTATTTCCCCAAGCACGATATATGTGGGCCTCTGCCTCATTGCCATCTTTACAAGTTCAAACATGCCTATGGGAGGATTCTTTGAATCACCATTGGCAGTGGAATAGATACTTTCCCTTGTTGAAGTTGCCACCCAGTTCTGATGCATTATGTTGATTTCCCTGGTTTCCTCTATGGAGAAAACCTTTGTATTTGATGGTATGAACATGAGAATTGCATTTATGGTGCTTGTCTTCCCAACTCCAGGAACACCAGCAATGATGGCAGACTTCAGATTTTCAACTGCAAACCAGAGATATGTAACAAGTTCAGAGGTTGCCGCACCATACTTTATCAGTTCCACAGGGGTGAATGGTGATTCCCTGAATAACCTGAATGTAAACGCAGAACCCTTCGTAGAAATCTCATTGCCGAAAGTCAACTGAATCCTGTGTCCTTGAGGAAAAGTACCATCTATGATAGGTTCATTCATGGAAACTTCTTTCCCGCACATCTGTGCCAGTCGGACAACATATGAATCAAGGTCTTTTTCATTATCGAAAACTATGTTCGTCTTCAGGGAGCCATGTATTTTATGCTCCACATATACAGGAATACCAACTCCATTACAGGAGACATCCTCAACCAAAGGATCCCTTACAACAGGTTCAAGAGGTCCATATCCCTCATAGTTTCTCTTAATGAAATACTTGATCTTGTCCACTGTTCTTCTGTTAAGTTTATACTTTCTACCCCTCAGGTATGAGTCTATGACTTTCTCAATCGTTAGCTGGGATAGATCCTCGGGTAGATTTTTCGAACTTTTAACTATCTGTTCCATGTTCTTTGATATCTTCTTGAGCAGGACTTCCTCATCTGAAGACAGAACAGGCTCATTAGCAATATATATGGATTCCATGCTTGTTGGGTTCCATGAAATCTCAACTGTCACGGTCTGTGGTATGATATTGTATTCGTCAAGGATTTCGTATTTTCCTACCGCTGGAACTTCAGAAATTCTTTCTTCTCTCTTGGTTGGTACATTTCTAACAGGTTTCTTTTCCTTTTTTTTAGTAGGAGAAAATAAAGGCATTTAAAACATCTAATATAATTAATTAATTAAAGATTATGGTTGACTCCAAATATAAAACGCTAAATAACACTAAAATATTATACCAAAGAAGTATTATCGGGATTATAGGGCTGGTAGATCAGAGGTAGATCGCTTCCTTGGCATGGAAGAGGCCAGGGGTTCAATTCCCCTCCAGTCCATTATTGAACATGTTAAATAATAATTATTGTTCTAGGATTTTTTCCTTACAGTTTAGATTTTGGAAAGGTCATAAAGCTGGAATCAAGATTTAAAAATTATAGTTTGTAAGAGGTTGGAATAAAACTGTTGATTAAATACCAGATCTGATACTTTTGTATATCCTGAGGGAAATACCCAGAAATATCAGCATTACTATCAGCAGCACACCGGCATAAAAGAATGTTCCTGAGGTAACTGTAGAAATAAGAGAATCTCTCAATATATTTGCAATGAAACTCAGTGGGTTTGATCCTGAAAGTGTTCTCAGCCAAAGGGGTGTTGTGGATGTGATTGGATAGAAAGCGGTGCTTGCAAAGTCCAGCATGAAGAACAGGACTATTGTGATCGTGTTGTATGCCTGCATTGACTTGGACAATCCCGATATTATGAGGAATAGAGATGAAAACAACATCGTTCCAACTACAATTGCAAACACTGACAGCAGTATACTTTCTGGAGTTACAATTACTGAGATCGGGATGAGAAGTGAAAAACCAAGCATGATCAGGGAGCCCACAAGCGCAAAAATTATTGAAACTGTTATTATCCCAAGAAGATAATCAATTCTCCTGAATGGTCCAACCATAATCCTTTCAAACATCCCCCATCTCCTGTCTGACCACAGCATGCTTCCTCCGATGTTTCCTGCAGTGAAGGACTCCAGTGCTATGATTCCAGGAGCGAGGAAAGTTGTATATGAAACTGATCCTCCTGATTGAAGTGGAACGCCAGTAGTCACAATGCCCTGGAACATGAACCCCATCACAAAGAGATAGAGCGTTGGTAGGCCTAACATGAATATCAGGGTTCCAATATCAATATTCACGATTATGTTTCTTATGGTAAGACGAAGGAAAGCAGGTATCTTCATTTTTCAACCACCTTCATGAACACATCATCCAGAGTTGGATTATCGATCATGATCTTATCAGATTTTATGCCCATTTCAGATAAGTTTTGAAGTAATTTTCCTACTATGGTTTCTATCTTATCAGATACCACTAAGATCTCATTGTTGGTAATGTCTACTTCCGTAATGTTTCCACCCTGAATTCCGGAGATGAGGTCTTCCTTCTTTACTGATGTCTCAGAGGTATAACCAATTTTCAGCGTTCTCAATGCTCCATATTTTGTCTTGAGATCTGATGATGTACCCTCTGCAACCTTCTTTCCGTTATTAACTATCCCTATCCTGTCACAGATATAGTCCGCTTCTTCAAGATTCTGTGTTGTGAATAGTACAGTCATCCCCTTTTTCGCCTGGGATTTTACATAATCCAGTATTGTCCTTCTCATTATGGGATCAAGGCCTACAGTTGGCTCATCAAGGAAGAATACGTCCATGTCATGCATGAATTCCCTTGCTACCTGGACCCTCTTCTTCTGGCCGCCACTCAGGTCATACATCCTCTTCTTTCTAAGTTCATTCAGATCAAAAAGATCCATCAGCATTTCTTTCCTTGATTTAGTCTCTTCCCTTGGTAATTCCCACATCATACCGTACAGTTTGAAGTTATTCTCAACAGTCGTGAAATCAAAGGCTTCTTCCTGTTGTACCACTCCTATCCTCCTCCTGATTTCAGTACCATTTTTTGAAACATCAAGGCCAAGAACCTCTGCCAATCCTGAATCATATCCTATAAGTGTAGTCAGAATCTTTATCGTTGTACTCTTTCCAGCACCGTTTCTTCCAAGCAGGCCGTACACTTCTCCTTTCCCGACATTAAAAGAAAGATGGTCAACAGCGAGCTTCTTGCCATCATAAGATTTCACAAGTTCGTCAACAACTATTGCTTCTTGCACGTCACCATGATACTACAAAAGATAAAAAGAAATTGTCTTCATCCGGAAAAAGGGCGATGTTGTAAGTATAACTTAGAAATGTTCTTTCAGTTTGAAGATATACATGTCATGTACAATTTAGGTGGTAGAAATGATTGAGGAGGATTATAGATACATAAGTTGCGGTGGTGATCCACTAACGTATCTCAAGAGTGCATTTAAGGCCATGAAAATCGAGCTCGAACCCGGTCAGGAAGGGAGAATGCTTCTCACGAAAGAAAAGTTTCCCTATGACAGAAACATATTCTCATCCCTGGCTGCACAGAATGCAATGGATATCACAAAATTTGAAGAGA
>JAKARU010000123.1 GCA_021819225.1 Thermoplasmata archaeon | reverse complement strand
CGATTTGTAATTTTTTTTATTATTTCAATATTTAATTCTTTCTGAAAAACTTATTATAAGTTCTTTCATTGAAGACTGAAATGTATATAGAGATAGAGTGGTTGATTGTACCTATTGTGATAGTTGCATCTGGCTGTGCATATTTACTCTATAGCATAATTAGAGCTGAGAAAATATGAGTTCTGGGATTACTGCGACCGGGAATTTCTGGTCAGCATTTTTTGTTAATAACAGGGTTGTTTCAGGCGTCATAATTATTGCCCTATATCTCATAATTATAAGCTTCTTCGGATATATGATTGCACCCTATATCAAGAAGTTGTATACCGGTGAAAATACAAGATTGAGAAAATATACGGATCCGATTATAAGCTTCATTGAAAAAGTTGCAGGTGTAGATAGAAATACAACTTATTCCTTCAAGGGTTATTTTGTATCACTTATAATTTTTAATTTTGTTGCCGGAATTATTTCCTTTCTCTTTCTAATTTTTCAGGGATATTTCTTCAGGGTTCCAGGACAGGATGTCATGTCTCCGAGCCTGGCTTTCAACACCGTTATAAGCTTTCTCACAAATACAAATTTACAGCACTATTCCTCTCCAACTACACTCACATACATAGATCTTACAGTTGTTATTATAGGACTGATGTTTCTTTCAGCTGGTACTGGATTTGCAGCTTCAATGGCATTTGTTAGGGGAATAATGAATGATGATAAGAAACTTGGAAATTTCTTTCACGACTTTTTGGTAGCCATATTTGACTTGATACTCCCACTTTCCCTCCTTGCTACCATATTATTAGTAATCGTTGGAGTTCCGGATACTACCTATTCCAGTATTATAATTCACCCTTTCTTCGGAAAGATGACAGTAGATATACCAATTGGGCCTGTTGCTTCTCTGGAGGGTATTAAAAACATTGGAACAAACGGCGGCGGTTTTTATGGAGCCAATGCAGGATATCCCTTTGAAAATCCTGACTGGATCTCCAATCTTATTGAAGTTGTTTCGTTTACAATTATTCCAATAGGCTCAATATTTGCATTGGGGCAGGCGCTGAATAATAAGAAATTTGGAAGGGTAATTTACGGTGTTATAGTTGCATTATTCATATTCAGCGCCCTTCTAACATTCTTTGGTGAAATATCTGGAATTCCAGCAATGGCCAATCTTGGATTCAATTACGGCGGTAACTTTATTGGAAAGGAAACTGCGATAGGTATATCTCAAAGCTCCATATTTTCCTCTGGAGCTACCATTACTTCTACTGGTGCGGCAAATTCTGCGCTGATTGATTATACACCAGCCGGTATCCTTGGTGTATTATTCCCCCTTCTTCTTAATGATCCTCTCGGTGGAGTTGGAACCGGTATCCTGAATATTTTTTCCTACGTAATTTTCACTGTGTTCATAGTTTCACTGATGGTAGGTAAACTGCCTGAAATAATGAGTCTCAAAGTCAGTGCAAAGGAGATGAAGTACTCTACTTACAGCCTTATAACCCATCCACTCATTGTTATTGTCCCAATGGGAATAGTACTTCTCCTATCACCAATTTTGATGACTTCGTTTGTAAATACGAGACCAGATCAGATAACTCAACTTTTATATGAATTTGCCTCTGCTGCTTCAAACAATGGATCTGAGATGGGTGGATTTGCCACTAACACTGCATTTTTCAATATAATTGACGGCATAATCATGCTAATGGGTAGATTTCCAATAATGGCTTTTCAACTTGTCATAGCTCAGTCCTTTGCCTCGAAAAAACCGAAAGTCCTCTATGGAAGAACTTTCGATATTGGTTCCTTCTGGTTTGGCATGATGCTGTTCTTTACAATGTTGCTCTTGGGTTTGCTTTCTTTCTTCCCAATCCTTGCAGTTGGCCCGTTATTAAGCTGGGGAAGGACATTTTCCCTGATTATTAGAGGTGTCTTATGAACAGTTATGCTGAAGCGGTTTTGAATGCTCTTAAGGAATTTGATCCAAGGAAACTGTACAGGAATCCTGTGATGTTCATAACAGAAATAGCACTCCTGTTTTCATTATATCTCATAGTCTTTCATCAGGAATATCATCTGGAAATGAGTGGACTCTACGTACCATTCTATATTTCAGTTGTAGTGCTTCTGTTCCTTACTATTTTCTTTTCAACACTAGGAGAAGCACTTGCCGAGGGAAAGAGCAGAAATATAACTGCAACTCTCAAAAAAATGAAGAGGGAAACGACTGGAAGAATAGTTGATGGTTCATCTGAAAAAGTTGTAGATTCCTCTGAACTGAGGAAGGGCATGATTGTAGAAGTCAGGAAAAATGAAATGGTTCCTACTGATGGAGAGGTAGCTGAAGGTAGAGGATATTTCAATGAATCTGCAATTACTGGCGAATCGAAAGCAGTGTTCAAGGTAAATGGAGACAGTGTAACGGGTTCAACAACATTTCTTGATGATAGTATTAAGATAAGAATTACAGCTAATCCGGGAGAAACATTCCTGGACAAGATGATAGAGATGGTTGAGGGATCTGTCCGGAAAAAGACTCCAAATGAAATAGCACTTTCAATTCTTCTGGCTGGCCTCACCCTTGTATTCATCGTTGTCACATCATCAATATTTCCTCTTGGAGGTTTCCTGTCAGATCATGTGAACCTGATCATTCTGGTAGTTCTCCTGATAACACTGATTCCAACAACTATCGGTGCACTCCTTCCCGCCCTGGGGGTGGCCGCTATAAATAAGGTTTCGCAGTTCAATGTAATAGCCAAAAGTGGAAGAGCTGTGGAAAATGCTGGTGATATTGATACTATAATTCTCGACAAAACTGGCACTATTACAATGGGAGAACGTGATGCCTCCAAGATATATCCTAATAAGGGAATATCTGAAGAAGAAATGGCAAAGATCTGCTACCAGAGCTCATATTTAGATGAAACAAGGGAAGGTATTTCACTTGTAAAATATGTTTCAGAACGTTATCGGGGCCTTGAAAATTACAAAATCAATAATGCGGAGTTCATTCCGTTCTCCTCTGAGACAAAATTCAGTGGAATAGCATACGAAGGCCATAAATTATACAAGGGATCGCCTCACGCTATCTGGGATATTCTGGGTCAAAAGGACAATTTCATAGATGCAATATGCGCTGAAATTTCCAGCAGAGGAGGAACAGCAATGGTACTGGTATTGGACAGCCAGGTGATTGGCGCAATAGAATTCAACGATATAATAAAACCCTGGATAAACGAGAGAATCAAGACCATGAAAACCATGAATATCAAAACTGTCATGTGTACGGGAGATAACGAGCTTACAGCAGAATATATATCGCGAGAGGCAGGACTTGATGAATTCGTTGCAAACAGCAAGCCTCAGGATAAGTACAAAAAGGTTGAGGCAGAAAAGAATCAGCAGAGAATGGTGGCAATGGTCGGAGATGGTACAAATGACGCTCCGGCACTGGCTCTAGCAGATGTGGGTCTCGCCATGAATAATGGGACACAGGCCGCAAAAGACGCTGCAAACATGATCGATCTTGATAATGATCCAACAAAATTGATGGATGTGATCTTCCTAGGAAAGCAGATTCTCATAACAAGAGGTTCACTGACAACATTCAGTATTGCAAATGACATATCAAAATATTTTGTCATAATTCCGGCAATTTTTTACGCATTCCCGGCACTATCGTTCATCAATATACTTGGTTTTACCGATCCTCTGCTTGCCATAACATCAGCACTAATATTCAATACAATAATAATCCCACTTCTAATTCCACTTGCCATAAGAGGTGTTAGGTTCAAGCCATCAACTGTTGATGAGCTTCTGAAGAGGAATATTACCATTTACGGATTTGGGGGAGTTGTCCTGCCATTTATAGCCATTGGCCTGATCTATCATTTGCTTCTTGGGGTGGGTATTTTATGGTAAACTGGAAAGAAATAATTAGGGTTTTCAGAGGGTCTATAATTATCACGGTGATTGTATTTGTGCTTCTGGGGCTGGTAATTCCAACAGTCACTGCAGTCATAACGGAAAAGGTTGATCCCGGATCTGGGAATGGAAATCAGATAAAAATTAATGGTAAGGTGTATGGAAGTTATTATCTGGCACAGGCTTTCAACAAATCATACTTTTTCCAGCCAAGACCTTCTGCCATAGACTATAACCAATCTTCATCTGGTGCCCTTTGCTGTTCACCAAACACCAATGCATCGCTGTTGCAGCTGGAGACGAATTTAAAAGAATTCGATCGGAA